>NZ_JAAGPB010000394.1:0-8429 GCF_017104585.1 Burkholderia sp. Ac-20392 | reverse complement strand
CGGCCGCGTATGCGCGCGGTTCGGCGTCGGCCTCGGCTGGCGGCCCGGCGACGCATGCGCCGGATACCGACGACGAGGCGCTGTCATGAGCATGACGTCCCGCAAGCGCGCGGCCGCGCTCGTCTACGATCCGAAGGGCGGCGATGCGGCGCCGCGCGTGGTCGCGAAGGGCTACGGCGCGCTCGCCGAGATGATCGTCGCGCGCGCACACGATGCCGGGTTGTACGTGCATACGGCGCCGGAGATGGTGTCGCTGCTGATGCAGGTCGACCTCGACGACCGGATTCCGCCGCAGCTCTACCAGGCGGTCGCGGATCTGCTCGCGTGGCTGTACTCGCTCGACCGTACCGAGCCCGCGCCGGACGACGCCGCACCGCGCTTTCCGCTGCCGCCACTGCGCTGAACAGCTTGGCATCGCGCGATTTCTTACGAAATACCGTCTTGACCTTGCAGGATCATTCTGGCGATATTTTCCTTCTATCTGACGGTATTGCGGCGTAAAGCGCCTGCTTCTTCTGGATTCCCTTTGCTATCAGGCTCGCCGTCACGTAGCTGGGCGGATTGAGCCGGCAATCAACTTGTGTAATGATATCCATTCTCATTTTCATGCTGCTCGGGCGGCGCGCACGCTTTGCGCGCCGCCCGTTGTTTTGAACGAATGGAAACTCTCGCGTGAACGCGCCCGAAACGATCACTCCGCCCCAGACGGGTACTTCCCGCGCGGGCGTCACCGTGCTGCACTCGGCGGCCCGCCCGCTGAGCGACGACGAACTGGCTGCGCGCCGTCAGCGTTCGCGCCGCGCGACCTTCATCAAGTGGCTGCGCAAGGTGCATGGCTGGGTCGGGCTGTGGGGCGCGGTGCTCGGGCTGCTGTTCGGCGTGACGGGCGTGCTGCTCAACCACCGCGCGCCGCCGCTGAAGATTTCGACCGGCGAGCCGCAGGTCGAGGAGATGCAGATCGCGCTGCCGGATCCGGCGCCGAAGACGCCTGCCGCGATGACGAAGTGGCTGCAGCACGAACTGCATTTCGACGGCAAGCCGGGCCGCATGCGCAAGGAGCCCGCGCAGCCGGTGGCGTGGGGCGATAAACGCGTGATGCAGCCGGAGCACTGGCAGATGGGCCTGTTCGGCCCGCACCAGAACCTGCAGGCCGAATACTGGGTCGGCAACGGCTACGTCGCGGTGAAGCGCACGGGCAACACGTTCCTGACGACGCTGAACAACCTGCATCGCGGCGTCGGGATGAATCTCGGCTGGGTGCTGCTGATGGACACGATCGCGGGCTCGCTGATCCTGCTATCGCTGACCGGCGTGCTGCTGTGGACCGAGCTGAACAAGCGCCGCACGGTCGGCGTCGTGCTGGTGGTCGGTTCGGTCGCCGCGGCGCTGGCCGCCGGCCTGACCTGATCGGCGACACGCGCCGGCCTGGCGCCGGCATGTGTCGTTCCGCTGGCTTCGTCTGCTTCGCCCGTCGCGGACGCGTACCCGGCGCAACCGTGCGCCGGCGTCGACAGTGATCAGAGGCCGCAGGCCGCGCCGCTGTTCGCCGCGATTTCGCGCGCGGCCTTCGCGCCCTCGACCTGCAGGATCGTCGGCAGCGACACGTTGTTTTTCGCGGCGGTGATCTCGGCGAGGATCGAGATCGCGATTTCCGGCGGCGTCCGGCTGCCGATGTAGATGCCGGCTGGCCCATGCAGCCGGCCCAGTTCCGCTTCGTTCAGGTCGAATTCGCGCAGCCGCTCGCGCCGCGCTGCGTTGTTGCGCCGCGAGCCGAGCGCGCCCACGTAGAACGCGGGCGTCTTCAATGCCTCCATCAGCGCGAGATCGTCGAGCTTCGGATCGTGCGTGAGCGCGATCACGGTCGAACGCGCATCGAGGTTCATGTCGAGCACCGTATCGTCCGGCATCGTGTGCACGACGCGTGTGCCCGGCACGTCCCACGCATCCGTGTATTCCTCGCGCGGATCGCACACCGTCACCTGGTAGTCGAGCCCGACCGCGATCTGGCATAGATAGCGCGACAACTGGCCGGCGCCGATCACGAGCATCCGGTAGCGCGGCCCGTGGATCGTCACGAGCCGCTCGCCGTCGAACGCGAGGCCGTCGGCCGCCTGCGCGGGCGACAGCGATGCGCGGCCGGTCGCGAGCGTCATCGTGCGCGTGACGAGGCGGCCGGCCTCGACTTCCGCGCACAGCGCGGCAATCCCGCTGTCGCGCGTGAGCGGCTCGAGCACGAGCTGGATCGTGCCGCCGCACGGCAGCCCGAAGCGATGCGCTTCCTCGGCCGTCACGCCGTACTTGAGCGCTTCCGGGCGCGCGTCGGCCGCGATCCCGCTTGCGTGCACACGGGCGATCAGGTCGTCCTCGATACACCCGCCGGACACGGAGCCCACCACGAGCCCGTCCTCGCGCACCGCGAGCATCGCGCCTTCGGGGCGGGGCGACGAGCCCCACGTCTTCACGACCGTCACGAGCAGCACGCGGCGCCCTTCTTCGAGCCAGCGCGCGCTGGATTTCAATACATCGAGATCGACGCTTTCCATCATCTTCTTCCTGTTGCCGGGCGACACCGCCGCTGCGGGCCGCCGTTTGATGGCGCGATTATGAACCGGCCGCGGCAAGCGTGCAGGCGACGGGGAAGGCGTAAAACGGGGAAGGGACAAGCGGAGCGGCGAGGCGCGCGGGCAGGGCGGCCACGGACGGGCCGCCGGCAGGTCGCCGGGCGGACGCATCCGCCCGGCGGGTCGCTACATCAGAGCGAGCCCAGGTACTGCGTCAGGTTGCGGATGTTGTTGTCGTACGCGTTCGGCGAGCCAAGCTCGACGCCGCCGCTGCGCACGTAGTACTCGAACGGCACGGAGCGGGTGCCGAAGAACGGCAGGAAATTGTCCGGTTGCAGCGTCGTGCCGTTCAGGCCGATCGCCCAGTTCCGCGACTTGTACAGCTCGAGCTCGCGGATCGTCGCCTGGACCTGGTTCGTCTCCGACGCGCGAATCGCGGCGATGCGCTGCGTCAGCGTCTCGATGTTCGCCTGATATGCGCTCGGTTCGCCGACCGAAACGCCACGCGCACGGACGTAGTAGCTGAACGGCAGGTTGCGCTCGGTGAAGAACGTCAGGAAACCGTCCGGCGCCAGCGTATCCCCGTTCAGTCCGATCGCCCAGTTCTTGCTTTGATAATCCCTGAGCCCCGCGATCGTCTGGTTGGCCGCGCTGATTTCGACCTTCGCCGTGACGTTGACCAATGTATTGCTCATGACAGACCTCTCTGGTTCTTGTTGAACTTCGGACAGGTGCAGCGACATGCCTCCGGATGGAGGCAATAAAATACCCTCGGCCGGATTATCCGGTCGTGATAATTTTTAATTAAAAAGATGCTGAAAATTCTTTTATGAACGCGCTATGAATTTGTGTTTTATAAAAAGGCGCTTCGATGAAATCGATTGCATCCCGCCGCGCTCCTGCTGCGGCTTGTGCCCCGTCTGGTCCAAGCGGGGCGGGCGTTTGCGATCGGCCGACCTGAATACTAGGTTGGCGAATGCAAGAGTTCAATGTCGGTCGCGTGATTATTTTCTTCTATTCATATTCAATTCAATCGAATTACATTTTTAATCGATTAATATGCCGATCCGAATCGAATATGCCGGCATTCGAAAAATGACCAATGGAAACGGGAATTGACGCGCGGATCGTTGCAGGAAAAGCAACGCGGCGGCGTGGCGGGTGAGCGAAGGGAGGGGAGGGTGCGGGGCCGACGTCCGGCCCCGCGGGTGCGCACCGTGCCGCGTGCGGCACGGCGGCGCTCAGTGCGCGTCGTGGTGACCGTGCGCGAGCTTCGAGTGGTGGCGCGAGTACAGGAAGTAGATCACGAGGCCGATCACGAGCCAGATGCCGAATGCGGCCCACGTGATGGGCTGCAGGTTCAGCATCAGGAACAGGCATGACGCGACCGCGAGGATCGGCACCACGGGCACGCCGGGGCAGCGGAACGCACGCGGCAGGTCGGGGTGCGTGCGACGCAGCACGAGCACCGCGATCGACACCATCGAGAACGCGGCGAGCGTGCCGATGTTGATCAGCTCGGCGAGCACGTTGAGCGGCACGAGCGCGGCGATCAGCCCGAAGAACAGGCCGACGAGCCAGGTCGTCAGGAACGGCGTCGCGTAGCGCGGGTGCACGCGCGACAGCGTCGCGGGCAGCAGCCCGTCGCGCGACATCGCGAAGATCACGCGCGTCTGGCCGTAGCTCATCACGAGGATCACGGTCAGCATGCCGAGCACGGCGCCGAGATCGATGAAGCCTGCGACCCACGTCTCGCCGGCCTTCTGCAGCGCGTACGAGATCGGGTGCGAGATGTTCGCGTACTGGGCCGACGGCACGATGCCGGTCGCGACCGCGGCGACCGTCACGTACAGCACCGCGCACACCGCGAGCGACGCGATGATGCCGATCGGCAGGTCGCGTTTCGGATTCTTCACTTCCTCGGCCGCCGACGACACCGCGTCGAAGCCGATGAACGCGAAGAACATCACGGCCGCCGCGCCGAACACGCCGTTCCAGCCGTGCGGCATGAACGGCTGCCAGTTCGCGGGCGTCACGTGGAACACGCCGACCGCGATCACGAGCAGCACGACCGACACCTTGATGAACACCATGATGTTGTTGATGCGGGTGGACTCGCGGATGCCGATCGACAGCAGCGTCGTGATCACGATCATCACGAGGAACGCGGGCAGGTTGAACCACGTGACGACGCCCGGCACCGCGCCGGGCGCGGCCGTCAGCACGGTGGGCAGCGTCAGCCCGAAGCCCTGCAGCAGCGACTGCAGGTAGCCCGACCAGCCGACCGACACGGCCGACGACGCGAGGCCGTATTCGAGCATCAGGTCCCAGCCGATGATCCACGCGACGAGCTCGCCGAGGGTGGCGTACGAATACGTGTAGATCGAGCCGGCGACGGGGATCGTCGACGCGAACTCCGCGTACGACAGCGCCGCGAGGCCGCACGCGATCGCGGCGATCACGAACGACAGCATCAGTGCGGGGCCGGCCTGTACGGCGCCGGTACCGGTCAGCACGAAGATGCCGGTGCCGATGATCGCGCCGATGCCGAGGAAGGTGAGGTCGATCGCGCCGAGCGCTTTCTTGAGCCCGGCGGCATGCGCGCCGGCGATCATGCGATCGACGTTTTTCTTGCGGAAGAGAGACATTGCGGATGAATCGCCAGCGCGCGCAGGCGCGGTAGCGCTGACTGAGTGAAAACCCGTAATTTTAGCCGATTTGGCGCACAAGACCCGCTGCAGCGCAGCGGTGCGTCACGAAATCGTCCGATAAAACAAGCGCTTGCGCATCAGACGGGCGGCCGCGAGCGGCGGCGCGGCATGCGCCGCGTCGCGGGATCGGGTGAACCGGGTGGGTCGGGGAAATCAGGCGCCGGCCGTGGGCGCCATGTCGACGAGCCGGTTGCTCATCACGTAGAACGTGAGTTCCGCGTTGTTCGACAGCCGCATCTTCTCGAGCAGCCGCGACCGGTACACGCTCACCGTCTTCACGGACAGCGACAGCGTGTTCGCGATGTCGGTGAGCCGCTTGCCCGACGCGAGCATGCAGAGCGTCTGGTATTCGCGGTCGGACAGCTTCTCGTGCGGCAGCGGCTCGTTCTCGAACGACACGTATTCGGCGAGCGCCTCGGCCATCGCGGGGCTCACGTACTTGCGGCCGGCCGCGACCTGCTGGATCGCGCCGATCATCTGCGCGGCGTTGACCGTCTTCGACAGATAGCCGGCAGCGCCGGCCTTCAGCGCGCGCACCGCGTACTGATCCTCGCGGTACATCGAGAACATCAGCACCGGCGTGCGCGGCAGCTTGCGCTTGAGGCGCTTGAGCACTTCGATGCCGTTCGTGTCCGGCAGCGAGATGTCGAGCAGGATCACGTCGAATTCCTGTTTGTCGACGGCGGCCATGGCGTCGCCGCCGTTCTCGGCCTCGGTGACGTCGCGTGCGACGCCACGGTCGATCAGCAACTGGCGGATCCCTTGCCGGACGATCGCGTGATCGTCCACGAGCAGGATGTTCAGGCTCATGACGACCTCACGAAAGCAACGCGCGGCGGGCCGCGACGGGCACCGCGAGCAGCGAATCCCAAGCGAAGCGCGCGGTGACGCGCGTGCCGTGGCCGGTTTCCGGCATGGCCGTCTCGAAGCTGCCGCCGAACGCCTCGCAGCGGGCGCGCATGCCGGCGAGACCGTAGCCGGTGCGACGGCTTCGGGAGAAACCGGTCCCATCGTCAGAGACAATCAATGACAGGTGCGTGCCGTCGGTGGCGATCCGCACGTCGACCGACGTCGCGCGTGCATGCTTCGCGACGTTCGACAACGCTTCCTGCGCGACGCGGAACACCGCGAGCGCGCTGGCGCCGGCGATCTGCGTCAGGCGTGCGTCGGCCGCACAGACGAAGCTGGTGCGCAGGCCCGTGCGTGCCGCATGGGTGTCGGCCCACGACGACAGCGCGCCGACCAGGCCCGCGTCGAGCGCCGGCGTGTCGCGCTCGTCGATCAGCCGGCGATTCGCGTCGGTCGCGGCGTCGAGCGCCTGCTGCGCAAGCTCCAGCGCGCGCAGGCAACCATCCGGCGCATCGGCCGGCAGCCACGTTTGAACGTTTGCGAGCGCGAAACGCGCAGCGGTCAATTCGGCGCCGAGTCCGTCGTGCAGCTCGCCTGCCAGGTGGCGGCGGGCCGCTTCGTCGGCGGCGAGCAACTGGGCAGACAGCGCTGCGATCCGCGCGGCGGAGGCACCGCGTTTCGACGCGGTGTCGGCAATGGGCGGAGTCGCGACGCAGCCCGGCACGAGCTGTTGCGACGGGAACGGGGCGTGAGCGCCCAAAGGCGCGCTAAGCGACGTATCCATGACTCTCCCTGCTGTCAGAAAGCGGTTCAGACACCGGCTGGCTGCGTGGATCGGCTGCCGTTTTGATGACGGTCGCCGCCAGAGAATCGCCCCCTGCCGAGGTAACAAAAGTTACGTCTTGTAACACTTGCATCCGACCCTTCCACTCTCATCCGAACGGCAACCACGCGCGGCGAATAATATCTCAAAATTTCTGAAAAGGTCATGTCAGGCGGACATTTAAGGGTAAATGTGAATAATCGGAATGAAGGTGTTGTAGGAAAAACACTGACACCCGAGCGCCGGACGATGACGTATCCAAATGTAACTATTTGAGATGGGATGATCCCAATTTGTTACGAATTCGCCAAGTAGGGATGAAAAAAAACCGGAGCTTTCGCTCCGGTTCTTGACGACGCGCAAATTTGGGGATCGATCAGTCCACGAACGCGCGCTCGATCACGTAGTGGCCCGGCGCGCTGTTCTTGCCTTCGACGAGGCCGGCCTGCTTCAGCAGGTCGGTCGTGTCCTTCAGCATCGCGGTGCTGCCGCACAGCATCACGCGGTCGTTTTCCGGCGAGAACGGCGGGACGTCGAGATCCGTGAACAGCTTGCCCGTTGCGATCAGGTCGGTGATCCGGCCTTCGTTGTCGAACGCTTCGCGCGTGACCGTCGGGTAGTAGACGAGCTTTTCCTTGATGATGTCGCCAAGGTACTCGTGGCCCGGCAGGTCGTGCTTGATGAAGTCCATGTACGCGAGCTCGCCCTTCAGGCGGCACGTGTGCGTCAGGATCACCTTGTCGAAACGGTCGTAGATGTCCGGATCGCGGATGATCGACATGAACGGCGCGAGGCCCGTGCCCGTCGACAGCATCCACAGCGTCTTGCCCGGCAGCAGGTTGTCGGCGACCAGCGTGCCCGTCGGCTTCTTGCCGATCAGCACCGTGTCGCCCACCTTCAGGTGCTGCAGGCGCGACGTCAGCGGGCCGTTCTGCACCTTGATGCTGAAGAATTCGAGATGCTCTTCGTAGTTCGGGCTGACGATCGAGTAGGCGCGCGCGAGCGGCTTGCCGTCGACCTCGAGGCCGACCATCGTGAATTCGCCGTTGTTGAAGCGCAGGCTCGCCTCACGGGTGCAGGTGAAGCTGAACAGCGTGTCGGTCCAGTGATGGACGGATTGGACGGTGGCGGTGTCGTATTTGCTCATGGCTTTGAAAACGGACGCGCGTAGCGAACGCGAGTAACGGGCCCAAAAACGGGCAAAAAACCGAGTGCGACGGCCCGATCGAGGATCGGCCGGCCGGCGCGTCGGACACGCGCCTTCTCGATGACAGACGATTGAGGAACTCGTTATTTTACCCTGTTGACGCAGTTCGCGGGCTTGACCCCCGTGGCCGCGCGGATTTGGCGCAACGAATTATTTCAATCAGCTTTCGGTTTTTCAGCGCTCGGCCGCGAGTTTCGCGCCGAGGCCGACCAGCGCCACGCCGCACAGTGCGTCGAGCGGGCGCCGCACGCGCCGGTAGCCGCGCTGCGCGCGCGGGC
>NZ_JAAGPB010000393.1:0-8146 GCF_017104585.1 Burkholderia sp. Ac-20392 | reverse complement strand
CGTCGGCCATGTCGCATTTCCGGCTCGAGATCGAGCCGCGGCTGAGCGACATGGCCGACGGTGGCGGCCTGCCTGCGGGCGCGCAGGACGCGGACACCGCCTGGGTGCCGCTGAGCCGGCTCGACGCGTATGGCGTGCCGGCGCCCGTGCGCAAGCTGCTCGATGCACTGAGCGGGCCGCTGCTGTAACGAGGGGGGAGGGGCGCGGCGCTTGCCGCGCTTTCAAGGAAACGTCGGGCGCACGTGGTTCTTCATGCCGACGGAAGTCGCGCTTGGTGGCCTTGCACGAAGTGGTCGTCTGGGCGGCGCTCCGAAAAACGCCGACCCGTTTTTTCGCCCGGAAGGAAGCCGTTCGTGAGACGCCATCTCGCGGATGGCTCGCGGGAAGCGAAAGGTCCCCGGCGCGCTACAACCAGCCGTGCCGGTCGAGCACGTGGTGCACGGCGTCGATGCGCGCGCCGACGTCCGGAAATTCCATCAGCTTCTGCCGCGCGCGCAGGTCGAGCGGCAGCAGTTCCGCGAGACGGTTCGACACCCAGCTCGGATCGTCGAGGTGGAACGGTTCACCGAACGGCATTTTCTCCGGATCGGACTTCTGCAGCGCGTGGATGATGCGCTCGAGCACCTCGGCGCACGAGCCGAACTGCGCGAGCGTCTGCTCGCCTTCGAGCGGGATGTCGTCGGGCAGCGGTTCCGCGATGCCGACCAGCAGCCCGTTGCCTTCGACGCGATATGACAGCAGCTCGAAACGCTGCGTGCCGACCGCCTGCAGGTACAGCATGCCGAATTCACCGGTATCGCATTCGGTGATGCGCGCCATGCAGCCGATGGTCTCGGGCACCGACACCGCGCCGTCCTGCGCGACTTCCGGTCCACTCTTCAGCAGGCATACGCCGAACGGTGCGTTGTCGCGCAGGCACGCGCGGGACATGTCGAGATAGCGTGCCTCGAACACCTTGAGCGGGAGCAGGCCCCCCGGAAACAGCACCGTGTGCAGCGGGAAGAGCGGCAGGTCGATCAGGGTGGTCGATAGGGAGGACATGGCGCGCTGATGAAGGGGCGGGCGTCGCTAGGGTCGGTCGACCTCGGAGACGAGCCGCGACGACGCGTCGACATCCACTGGCGCATCACGATGCCGCACGATCACGTTCGCCTCGTGCGCAAGGCGCGCGGCGAGCGTTTCCGCGATGAACACCGACCGATGCTGCCCGCCCGTGCAGCCGATGGCGACGGTCAGGTAGCTGCGGTTGTCATCGCGGAAGTGCGGCAGCCATTTCATCAGGAACGCATGGATGTCGTCGATCATCTGGTGGACGATCGGCAGTGCGTCGAGAAAGGCGATAACCGGCTGGTCGAGCCCGGTGAGCGGGCGCAACTCGTGGTCGTAGTACGGATTCGGCAGCGCGCGCACGTCGAACATCAGGTCGGCGTCGAGCGGCACGCCGCGCTTGAAGCCGAACGATTCGAACATCACCATCAGGTCGTTGTTCTTCTGCTCGATGAAGCGCTTGACCCACGTGCGCAGCGCGTTCGCGCGCAGCGTGCTCGTGTCGATCTGGTGGCCGAATTCGGCGAGCGGCGCGACGAGATGGCGTTCGCGCTCGATCGCTTCCTCGAGCGACGACAGCAGGCCGACGTCCGCGTCGTGCGACAGCGAGCCGGACAGCGGGTGGCGGCGGCGCGTCTCGGAGAAGCGCTGGATCAGCGCCTGGGTGCTCGCGTTGAGGAACAGCACGCGCACGTCGTGCTCGCGCGACAGGTCGCGGATCAGGCCGGGCATTTCGTCGAGCGACGCGCTCGAGCGCGCGTCGATCGCGACCGCGAGCCGGTGCTGGCCCTCTCCGGCGAGGTAGCGGGCGAGTTCGGGGAGCACGTGCGGCGGCAGGTTGTCGACGCAGTAATAGCCTGCGTCCTCGAGCGCGTTCAGCGCGACGGACTTGCCTGAGCCGGAGATGCCGGTGATGAGGACGATGCGCATGGGAAGCAGTGAATCCTGACGTTTCATCATAGCACCGGCCAGACGCGTCGGCGTTGCGTGGCCGGCGCGCGCGGGTTACACCAGTTTGCCGGGGAACTGACTGTCGGGATCTTGCATCGCGAGTCGTTGCCGATCCATGAAATCGCGCAATGTGTCGATTCCGCGCAACTGCAGGATCGTGTTCCGGACGGCCGCCTCGACGAGCACCGCGAGGTTGCGGCCGGCCGCGACCTGGATCGTGACCTTGCTGATCGGCAAGCCGAGCACGTCGACCGTCTGGCTTTCGAGCGGCAGGCGCTGGAATTCGCCGTCGGGGCGCCGCACGAGCTGGACGATCAGCTTCAGCTTCATTTTCCGCCGCACGGCGGTTTCGCCGAAGATCGTCTTGATGTCGAGCAGGCCGAGGCCGCGCACTTCGAGCAGGTTCTGCAGCAGCGGCGGGCAGCGCCCTTCGACGAAATCGGGGCCAAGTCGGACGAAATCGACCGCGTCGTCGGCGACGAGGCCGTGGCCGCGGCTGATCAGCTCGAGGCCGAGCTCGCTCTTGCCGAGGCCCGAATCGCCGGTCAGCAGCACGCCCATCCCGAGGATGTCGATGAACACGCCGTGCAGCGTCGCGCGCGGCGCGAGGATGCGCGACATGTAGAGCCGCAGGCTGTCGATCACCGCGGCGGCCGACATCGGCGTCGTGAACAGCGGGGTCGACGAGCGCGTGCAGCGCAGCACGAGTTCGGGCGGCGCAGCGGCGCCGCCGGCGACGACGAGGAACGGCGGTTCGAGCGCGATCAGCTCGGCCATGTGGCGCGAGCGGTCTTCGTCGGTTTGCCGCTGGTAGTAGTCGATTTCGGCTTCGCCGAGCACCTGGATCCGGTTCGGGTGGATCAGGTTCAGGTGGCCGACGAGGTCGGCGCTCGAGGTTGCATTGCCGACGGTGTCGGCCGAAAAGCCGCGCTCCCAGCCTTCATGCCCCGTCAGCCAGCTCAGTTTCAGCGTGGCCGCGTTGTCGTCGAAGATGCTCTGGGCGTTGATGCTGGACGTATCCATGACTCTCGTCACTCCAATGGGCCGGTGCGTGCGCGCGGCGACGGACGTCGCCATGCCGGGCCGGCGCCGGGCGGCCCTGAACGGCGGCGTGTGCCGCCGCGTACGGGAAAATAATCCGCCCGGATCAACTCAAGGTTGCCACTGAGTGAGCAGGCGATGCAACTCGGCGATATCCGTTTCGTTGTGCAGACGCTCGCGCGCGTCGCGATCGGACAGCAGTTGCGCGATTTCCGACAGGATCTCGAGGTGCTGTTGAGTGGCTTGCTCGGGCACGAGCAGGAAGATCAGGAGGCCGACCGGCTGGCCGTCGGGGGCTTCGAACGGGATCGCATCGGCGAGCCGGACGAACGCGGCGAGCGGGTGCTTGAGCCCCTTGATGCGCCCGTGCGGAATCGCGACGCCTTCGCCGAGCCCGGTCGAGCCGAGGCGCTCGCGCGCGAACAGGTTGTCCGTGACGGTGCTGCGGGCGATGCCGTTCTGATTCTCGAACATCAGCCCGGCTTGTTCGAACACGCGTTTCTTGCTGGTGACTGAGAGGTCGATGACGACGTTCTCTATGGGCAGGATTTTGGCTAGGCGATTCATGTTGGCAGGCGATTGGGCGGCCTGGGGTCTCCTTGCGGCGGCAGACTGATTATCCATGTTCGGCGATATCAAGGCGTTCGGCATCGGCAACCTGCAAGGCAGCTACCGCATCCCGCGCCCCCCGGCGATAACCGGAACATTATAGAGCACAGCCGCGTGCGTGGCGCAGCGCGGACGGACCGGTTGCACCACTGCGCGGAGTCGCAAAAAAAACGCCCGGCGAACCGGGCGACGTGTGTGTTGCGGTGAAGGTTACTGCGGCGGCAGTTCGATCTGGTCGATCGACGGTTGAAGCTTGATCGGGTCGTGCGCGTGCGTTTGCAGGCGCTCCATGTGCTTGACGACCTGGCGGTCCAGCTTGTCGATCAGCAGGTCGATCGCTGCATACAGGTTACCGTTCGCACTTTCGACGAAGATGTCCTTGCCCTTCAGGTGCAGGTTGATTTCCGCGCGCTGCTGCTTGTCCTTTTCCTTGTGGTTGTCGACCGAGAGGATCACAGTGCCATCGATCACCTGATCGCTATGCCGTAGCACCCGGTCCAGCTTGGTGATCACGTATTCGCGAATTGCAGGCGTGACTTCGAGATGATGTCCACTGATCTTCAGGTTCATAGTGCTTCTCCAAGCGAGTGACCACCCGGCCGCATCGAGGCGGCGCTCCGGTCGACTTGCCCGTGCCGCACGTGGCGGTGTATCGCGGACAGGTCGCCCGGCCTGTTCCCCGTATGCGCGGTGGCCGGAACACGCCTGCCGCCGGGCAGGCAGCAGGCTTAAAGAGACTTGCGCAGATTCACTGCCGGGATCTTGAGGGCTTCGCGATACTTCGCAACCGTGCGGCGCGCGACCACGAATCCTTGTTCTGCCAGCAGCTCGGCAATGCGGCTGTCCGAAAGTGGCGATTTAGGGTCTTCAGCTCCTATCAGTTGCTTGATGAGGGCTCGGATGGCCGTCGACGAAGCGGCGCCACCGGTGTCGGTCGAGACGTGAGATCCGAAGAAGTACTTAAATTCAAGCGTCCCGAACGGGGTCAGCATGTACTTCCCGGTTGTCACACGGCTGACAGTCGACTCGTGTAGGCCCAGCGTATCAGCTATTTCCCGCAAAACCAAGGGGCGCATGGCAATTTCACCGTGCGCAAAGAAGTTCTTTTGACGCTCGACAATGGCCTGCGCGACACGCAGGATCGTGTCGAATCGCTGCTGGATGTTCTTGATCAGCCAGCGTGCTTCCTGCAGCTGTTGCTTGAGCGAACCGGCCGACGGATCGCCGCGGCTGTTGCGCAGGATGTTCGCGTAGAGGTTGTTGATCCGCAGGCGCGGCACGACCTCCGGATTGAGCTCCGCGAGCCATCCCTGGCCGACCTTCTTCACCATGATGTCGGGCACGACGTAGTCGGCCTCGGCCTTGCCGTATGCGGCGCCAGGGAACGGCTCCAGCGAACGGATCAGCGAGTGCGCGTCGCGCAGCGCGTCGTCGCTTGCCTTCAGGTGCTTGCGCAGCCGCGTGAAGTCACGGGCGGCGAGCAGTTCGAGATGCTGCGACACGATCTCGAGCGCGAGCGTGCGGGTTGGGGACGGATCGAGGCGCAGCAATTGCAGCTTCAGGCATTCGGATGCCGAGCGGGCGCCGACCCCGGCCGGGTCGAAGCTGTGCAGCAGCGCGAGCGCCGCGTTCAGTTCGTCGCAGTCGATCTCCAGCTCGGGCGGCAGGTCGGCGAGCACTTCGTCGAGCGTGGCGGTCAGGTAGCCGTCGTCGTCGAGCGATTCGATCAGGAACATCACGAGCGCGCGATCGCGCGGGCCGGCCTGCGTGACGCGCAACTGCGCGGACAGGTGGTCGCGTAGCGACGTCGCCGCTTCCTGCACCTGCAGCGGCGGGAGGTCGTCGTCGTCGGATGCGCCGCTCGAGCGGCCGAACTCGTCGAGGTTCCACTGCGGGCCGTCGTTGCCGTCGCCGGAGCCGTAGCCGTCGTATTCGTCCGCGCCCGCCGGCTCGTCACGCTCGGCGCGGTCGCTCGACGAACTGCTGCTGTTCGTCGCGGTGGGCTCGGTGTTCTGCGCGGGAGGCGTCTGCGCGATCAACGATCCGTCCGCTGCGACGCGCAGCGGGCTCGCGATCCATTCGTCGTCGTTCTCGAGCAGCGGGTTCTGCGCGACGGCCATCGCGACTTCCTGTTGCAATTCGAGCGTCGACAACTGCAGGAGCCGGATCGACTGCTGTAGCTGGGGCGTCAGCGCCAGATGTTGCGACAGGCGGAGTTGAAGGCTGGCTTTCATGGCAAGGAGGGAGTCATACCGGCAGTTTGCCACGACCCAGGCGCGTTGAGCCATCCGCGATTACGCGCGGCGCGCCGCCCGGCCGCGGGCATGGCCGCGAAGCGGGGCGCGGCCCCGCGCGGCGACGCCGGGCGGGGTGCAGCCAGCCACGAGGAAGAGTTACATCCGGAAGTGTTCGCCGAGGTACACGCGGCGCACGCTTTCGTTTTCGATGATTTCGCTCGGTGCGCCGGCGGCAAGCACCGAGCCGTCGCTGATGATGTAGGCGTGGTCGCAGATGCCGAGCGTTTCGCGGACGTTGTGATCGGTAATCAGCACGCCGATGTTGCGCTGCTTCAGGAACTTGACGATCTTCTGGATCTCGAGCACCGCGATCGGGTCGACGCCGGCGAACGGCTCGTCGAGCAGGATGAAGTTCGGGTTGGTGGCCAGCGCGCGCGCGATTTCAACCCGGCGCCGTTCGCCGCCCGACAGCGACAGCGCGGGGTTCTCGCGCAGGTGACCGATCTGGAGTTCGTCGAGCAGTGCTTCGGCACGCGACGTGATCGCGTCCTTCGACAGCCGCTTGCCGTCTTCGCCGTGCTGCAGCTCGAGCACCGCGCGGATGTTTTCCTCGACGGTCAGCTTGCGGAACACGGACGCTTCCTGCGGCAGGTACGACAGGCCGAGCGATGCGCGCTTGTGGATCGGCAGCAGGCTGATCGAGCTGCCGTTCAGCGAGATCTCGCCCGCGTCGAGCGGCACCAGGCCGACGATCATGTAGAACGACGTGGTCTTGCCGGCGCCGTTCGGGCCGAGCAGGCCGACGACTTCGCCGCTCTTCACGTCGAGCGACACGTCCTTGACGACCGTGCGCGAGCCGTAGCGCTTCTTCAGGTTGCGGACGACGAGCGAGCTCGTCGTGCCGGCCGGCTGGCGGTTCGGTAGCGCGTTCATTGGCCCGGCGCTCCCTGGATCGTGGTCGACGGCGACAGCTTTGCCGGCGCGCCGTTCAGCGGCGCGGGACCGCCGTTCTTCGGCGACAGCATCGCGCGCACGCGGCCGTTCGGGTTGCCCGGCGCGGCGACGTCCTTGCCGCCCTTCGCGGTGTAGAAGTCGCGCTGGCCGTCGTACGTGATCACGCTGCCGTGCACGGTATCGGCGATGGTCGACGTACCCTGCAGGCGGCGCACGGTCGCGGCGGTGGTCAGCGTGGTCAGGTCCTGCTTGCCGTCGTAGTCGATGCGCTCGGCGTCGCCGTCGATGTACTCGTCGAGGCCTTCGCGCTTCTGGCGGAACGTCGCGTGCTTCTTGCCGCTGCCGAACGAAGTGGCGTACTGATAGCCTTCCGGGTCCTGGCGCACTTCGACGCGATCGCCCTTGATGATGATCGTGCCCTTCGTGATCACGACGTTGCCGGTTGCGACCGTGACCTGCTTCAGGTCGTCATAGGTCAGGTTGTCGGCCTCGACGTTGATCGGCTTGCTCTGGTCGGCCTTCTCGGCATGGGCGAGCGGCGCCAGCCCGACCAGCGGGAGCGCCACGAGCGTCGCGGCGAGCGCGGCGCGGACGGCGCGCGCAGCGCCGCCGGAAATCTGTCGAGGGAACGGTTCGTTCATGCAGTCACGTGAGGGATGCGTCACTTGGGTTGACCTTTCGAGCCGCCGGACGTGTCCGCCGCGGCGATCGTGCCGCGCACGTTGCCGTAAAGCTCGATGACCCGGGTGACGTTGTTGTACTTCATGCCGTCGGTCGCGTTGACGAGCGACAGGCCGCGTTGGAGTTTAACCGGCTTTTCGGTCTGGATCACATCGTCATTGACGAAGATCCGGAAATGCTGGGAATCAGCCTGCATCTGTGGATCGCCGCCGCCGGCCGCGCGCAGGATGCGCGCGTTGTCGTACAAGTCGACGATCGACACGTCGCCGTTGACGGTGCCGCGCTTCGAGGTGGTCGTCACGACCGGCTTGCCGGGCTGGAACGCGCGCATGGCCGGATCGGTCAGGTCGCTGTCCTCGGTGTCTTCGTAATGGATCAGCTTCGCGGCCGTCAGCCGGTACTGGGTCGAACCGGACTGGTCGAGCTCGGTGACCGAGAAGTTTTCCGCGAAATAGTCGGGCGTATGGCGCTTCGGCTGCACGGTGCCCTCGCCGGGCGGCGGCAGCGTGGCCTGCAGCAGCCACCAGGTGATGCCCGCGAGCGCGGCGACCGCGGCGAGCGGCAGCAACTGGGTCCAGCGGAAATGCTTGTTCATCCGTCAGGCTCCGCAGGCGGCCGCGAGCAGG
>NZ_JAAGPB010000392.1:0-8177 GCF_017104585.1 Burkholderia sp. Ac-20392 | reverse complement strand
TGCCGATCTGCTCGGCTTCGACGAGACGCAGCTCGACGATATCGCGGCGCAGGTCGTCGACTTCGTCGCCGCGCTGTCGCCGCTGTCGGATGCTGCGGCACTGGCCCGCGCGAGCGGCGCCGCGCGGCAACTGCTCGACCGGATGACGGAGCGCGTCGCGCAGTCGCATGCGCATGACGGCACGCTCGTCGCTGCGGTGCAGCAGGCGGCCCGCGCATCGGGCTGGCAGGCGAGCGGCGGGCTGGTCGCGAATCTCGTCGGGCTGTTGTCGCAGACCTGCGAGGCGACGGCCGCATGGCTCGGCAATACGCTGGTGGCGTGGAACGGCGACGCGGGAGCGAGTGCCGCGCACGTTGTTCCGGACGATGCCGCGCTCGACGCATTCGTTGCCGAAGTCGGGCGCTTCGATTCACCGGTGCAGAACACGCGCCGCTTCGTCGCATCGCGCACGACGATCGAAGGCGTGACCGTCGAAGCCGGCGACGCGATTCTCGTCGTGCTGGCCGCCGCGAACCGCGACCCGGCCGTGCATCGCGATCCGCACCGGTTCATGCCTGGCCGCGCGGCCGGGCCGAATTTCGGCTTCGGCACGGGGCCGCATGGTTGTCCGGGCGAGCGGATCGCGCGGGCCGTGACGGCGGGGGCGTTCGGGGCGTGGCTGCGTGCGGGCGGCGTACCGCCGCACGACGGGCTGGCGTGGGACTATCGCGCGTCGACCAACGTCAGGATGCCGAAGTTCGACGCGGCACGGTGAAAGGGAAAGAGGGACTTAACGGCAGCCTTGCTTCTCGGCCCATTGTTCCTGGGCGGCGACGCGGCGTTGCACGCGTTCGACGAGACCGGTGGAGAAGGTCCGCATGCTGATACCGCGGCGCTTCGCGAGGATCGTCTGCGCGACATCGGTGCGCGGGTTCGGCTGGCAGGCCCAGTAAAGCGTCATCAGCCAGCCGATGCCGGTCCACCCGAACAGCGCGTTGAACATCGCGACCGTCAGCTTGTCGTGCCGGCCACGCCGGTCGGCAATGACCGCCGGCAGAAAATAGATCGCGATCGCGGCCACCGAACCGGCCACTTGAATCAGGACTGCGCTCTGCATGTTGCTGCTCCATCCGAACTGCAATGGGACTGATTGTCGCGCTTTTTCCGTTTGCGTGCAGGGCGTGGACAGGCAATTGATTGTTGCGTTTTTAATGACGATCAGCCGGCTTCGGCGTCCGCCGGCTGCACTTCGTTGCTCAGCGCGAAACCTTCGTCGAGCCAGCCCGTCACGCCGCCGATCATCAGCTTGACTGGCCGGCCGAGACGCGCGAGCTGGATCGCCGCGCGCGCGGCGCCGTTGCAGTGCGGGCCCGCGCAATAGACGACGAACAGCGTGCCGGCCGGATAGCCGGCGAGCTTGCTCTCGATGATCTTGCGGCGCGGCAGGTTGCGCGCGCCGGGCACGTGGCCGGCGGCGAACAGGTCGGGGCCGCGCACGTCGAGCAGCACGAAATCGGGCGTACCCGATGCGAGCGCGTCGTGCACGTCCCAGCAGTCGGTCTCGAAGCGCAGCGACGCCTCGAAATGTGCAAGGGCGGCGGGGCTGTCGGCGGCGGGCACGTCGGTGACGCAGGACATGGGCAAGTTCTCCTGAAGGTTGTGCGGAACGCGGTGGGATGAGGGGCAGTATCGCGGTTCGGCGCGTTTCGCGGCAGTGGCGCGATCGACAAGTTCCGGTAACATCGCGCCATGCACAATCATCTCGTCGTCGCGCTCGCCTACGATCGCCTCTGCACGTTCGAATTCGGCTGCGTGGTCGAACTGTTCGCCCTCGAACGCCCCGAGCTCGGGGTCGACTGGTATCGCTTCGCCGTTTGCGCGAGCGAGCCGGGGCCCGTGCGCGCGGCGGGCGGCATCACGGTCGCCGCGCCGTATCGGCTCGCGACACTCGATCGCGCCGACACCATCGTGATTCCCGGCTGGCGCGATCCGGACGAACTGCCGCCGGCGCCGTTGCTGAGGAAACTGCGGGCCGCGCATCGCCGCGGCGCGCGGCTCTGCTCGATCTGCTCGGGCGTGTTCGTGCTGGCGGCGGCCGGCGTGCTCGACGGCCTCACGGTGACGACCCACTGGCGCTATGCGGAGAAACTGCAGGCGCGCTATCCGGCACTGCGCGTGAATCCCGATGCGCTTTACGTCGACGAAGGGCAGATCATCACGTCGGCCGGGTCGGCCGCGGGGCTCGACATGCTGCTGCATCTCGTGCGCCGCGATCATGGCGGCGCGATCGCGAACCGCGTCGCGCAGCGTCTCGTGCTGCCGCCGCATCGCGACGGCGGGCAGGCGCAGTTCGTGCCGCGCCCGGTCGCGCCGGGCGGCACCGACCGGCTCGCGAAGCTGATCGACTGGATGCGCGCGCACGCGGCCGAGCCGCACACGCTCGCGTCGCTTGCCGCGCAGGCCGCGATGAGCACGCGTACGCTGCAGCGTCAGTTCGCGGACGCGACGGGAATGTCGCCGCTCGCGTGGCTGATTCGCGAGCGCGTGAACGTCGCGAAGGACATGCTCGAAGCGCATCCCGCGCTGTCGCTCGCGCAGGTTGCGGCGCGCGCGGGGTTCGGATCCGAGGAATCGCTGCGCCGGCATTTCCGGCGCGTCGCGGCGACGAGCCCGGCCGCTTATCGACGCGGGATGAGTCGCGGCGAAAACGCGCGGGACGCTTGAGCGCGGTACCGATTCCTGTCGACGTTTCCCTCGCGTGACACCGCCGTGGCGTAAGATCGCGCAGCACTGAGAGAAGCCGGCCGCGTGATGGCCGGCTTGCGCCGTTCACGCGGCACAACGAAAACGACAAGGACAACCGTCATGGGCCTGCTGGGAAAGCTGTTCGGAAAGAAACCGCGCGATGAAGCGTCGTCGCCCGCGCCGTCGACACAGGAATCCAACGAAGCGGGCGAACCGGGCGCGTCGGGCGAGCTCGACATCGCCCCCGAACTCGCGTCCGCGCTGGCCGCGTTGCAGGCGGGCCGGTACAAGAAGGCGATCGAGGGCGCCATGCCGCACGTCGAGCGGCTGGCCGATGCGGCGCGCCTGTGCGCGATCGCGTACTCGGAGATGGAGCGCTACCCGGAAGCCTTCTCGTACTGGCTCAAGCTGTTCAAGCAGGAGCCGAGCGCGCACAACGCGCTGCAGCTCGCGACGACGTCGGTGATGTGCGGCGAAGTGGAGCGCGGCGAAGCGTGGCTGACGAAGGCTGCCCAGGTCAATCACGACACGCACGAGCAGTCCGACGCCACCGCGCGCGTGAACTTCATTTCCGCGCTGATGCAGAGCGGCCGTCTGCGCGAGACGCTGCCGCATCTCGCGTGGATGCGCGACGTCTATGCCCACATGCGCATCACCGATTCGACCTTCCTTTACATGCGCGGCATCCCGTTCTTCTCGTCGTTCCTGGAAAAGAGCCTGGAGATCCTGAAGGCCACGCAGCCGGCCGACGCGATCGTGTCGTGGTACGGCGAACTCCACGGCAAGCTCGACGAAGAGGGCGAGGCGCAGCTCGCCGAGTGGGTCGGCCAGCTGAAGGCGCAGCCGGCGGCCTGAGCGGCCGACGCCGGCTGAGAGTGGCGCCGCCCGCCGTCGACCGGCAGCGCGGCGTCGCGTTACGCGTTACGTTGCGTACTCAGCGCGTGTTGGTATCGCGTGCCTTCTGCTTGATGCACGCAATCCGGTACACGCCATCCTCGACTTCGACGCCGTGCGTGTCGTGCGTGAAGCCGGGGAAGCGCAGGTCGTACTGCTCGAGCGCCTTCAGGTAGCCGAGCAGCGGGCCGTCGGCCGGCCCCGCGTTCTCGCCGGGCATCAGCAGCGGAATGCCGGGCGGATAGGGCACGACGCCCGTCGCGACGGTGCGGCCTTCCATCTCCGATAGCTCCAGCATCTCGATGTCGTTGTGCACCAGATGCTCGAACGCCTCGGCCGGGCTGTAATCGGGCTTCGGCAGCGTCGAGAAGCCGCGCGACATCATCTCGGTCGTCTTCAGGTCGCTCATCGCGCTGAACATCAGGTCGCACAGGTCGCGCAGGCCGAGCTTGCCGTAGCGCTCCGGATAGCGCGCGACGAGTTCGGGCAGCGCCTGTTCGAGCGGCGCGTTCGCATCGTAGTCGCGCTTGAAGTCGAGCAGCGTGTTGACGAGCGTGCCCCACTTGCCCTTCGTCACGCCGAGCGAGAACAGGAACAGGATCGTGAAGTCGGTCGTCTTCTCGACGACGATCCCGTGCCGGTCGAGATACGCGGTGACGACCGACGCCGGAATGCCGACCGGCATCAGCCCGCCGTGCGAGGCGACGCCCGGCGTGACGATCGACACCTTGATCGGGTCGAGCATGCAGTAGTCGTCCTCGACATCGCCGAAGCCGTGCCACGTGTCGCCCGGATGCAGCACCCAGCACGACGGATCGGTGGCGAGCAGCGTCGCGTCCGCTTCGTGGAAGCGCACGCGACGGCCCGTCTTGCGATCGACCACGCTATCGGGCTGCCAGCCATTGAAGAACCAGTCGTTGTTCTCCGCGCATTCCGTATGCAGGCGCGCCAGCATCTGGCGGAACGCGACGGCCTCGCGGATCGCGTCGGTCGTCAATGCCTCGCCGCCGGGGCCGTCCATCATCGCGGCGCTCACGTCGTTCGACGCGATGATCGCGTAGTTCGGCGACGTCGACGCATGCATCATGTACGCCTCGTTGAAGCGTGCATGCTCGATCGGGTTGCGGCCGTCGCGAACATGAATGAACGACGCCTGCGACAGCGCGGCGAGCAGCTTGTGCGTCGACTGCGTCGCGAACACGGTCGGCTTGCTCGCATCGTGTTGCGATGGGTCGCCGTGCATCGCGTGACGGTCGCGGTAGATCGGGTTGAAACGCGCGTAGCCGTACCACGCCTCGTCGAAATGCAATCGATCGACGCTCTGGCCGAGCAGTTCCTCGACGCGCGCGACGTTGTAGCAGAGGCCGTCGTACGTCGAGTTCGTGATCAGCGCATGCACGGGCGTCGGGTCGATGCCGTCGCGGCCGCGTACGAGCGGGTTCGCGTCGATCGCGAGCCGCACGGCGGCGGCCGTCAGCCGCTCGGGCATGATCGGGCCGATGATCCCGTAGTGGTTGCGCGACGGAATCAGGTAGGTCGGAATCGCGCCCGACATCGTCATCGCGTGCTCGGCCGACTTGTGGCAGTTACGGTCGCACAGCGCGACCTGGTTGCGCGTGACGCTCGCCATCAGGATCACGCGGTTCGACATCGACGAGCCGTTCGTCACGTGATACGTGCGATGCGCGCCGAACACGCGCGCCGCATAGCGTTCGCTTTCGCCGATCGGGCCCGAGTGATCGAGCAGCGAGCCGAGTTCGCCGACCGAGATCGACAGGTCCGAGCGGAACAGCGATTCGCCGAAGAATTCGAAGTACGCGCGGCCGACCGGCGATTTCAGGAACGCGGTGCCGCCCGTGTGGCCGGGCGTGTGCCACGAGTATTCGTACACGCGCGAGAACTTCGCGAGCGCGCGGAACATCGGCGGCAGCACGGTTTCGCGGTAGCGCTCGATCGCGGCGACGATCCGGCCGCCGATGAACGCGGTGGTGTCCTCCAGCATCCAGATGAAGTCGTCGGCCTTGCGCATCGCGTCGACCGGAATCGCGGACGCGCTCGCGCGGCTCGCGAGCAGGAACACGGGCACGGTCGCATTGCGCGCGCGCATCGCGTCGAGCACGGCCTGCGCGGGTGCGTGGTCGGCATCGTTGCCGAGTTCCCAGTTGAGCAGCAGGCACTGGATCGCCGGATCGGCGGCGACTACCGCGCACGCATCGTCGGCGGAGGTCGCGATCACGACGTCGACGAGCCGCGTGCGCAGCTCCTCGGCGAGCGCCGTCGCGGCGCGCCCGGTGGCCGTGCGCTCATCGATGTCGTGCTGCACGAGCAGCGCCTTCATGCCGAGGCGGCGGAAGGCGGGTTGGGTCAAGGAAGCGGTCATGTGTTATTCCCCCGTTTGCTGGGTTGCCTGGACGCTCGCGGCAACGGCCGGCGAGCGCGCGTGAAGGGTGTCGGCCTGATGACGGCCCACGGAGATCCAGAAGGTGGCGGCGAGCGCGGCGATGGTCACGCCGAGCGCGAGATAGCGCACCCAGCGCGGCGAGCGGCCGCCCGGATGGATATGGGTTTCCTCGATCTCGCGCTGGCGGTTGATCGACAGCTCGTAGAAGACGATCGTCGCGACGACGAAGATCAGCGACCAGCGCGTCTGCTGGCCGTCGGAGCCGACCATCGCCCAGAGTGCGTAGACGGCGCCGATCAGGCCGACGATCGTGTAGAACGTGAACTGGTGCGACGGCATCTTGCCGTAGCCGAGCACCTTGATCGCGATGCACGAGTAGATGTACGGCAGCAGCGTCATGATCACGGCGATCGACGCGATCTTGCCGAACTGCTCGCTGGCGCTCGGCGACATCGTCGCGAGCACCTGCACCGACATGATCAGCGCGACGATCGCGAGGCCGGCCGACGGCACGTTCTTCGAGTTCACGCGGGCGAACACGCCGGCGAACAGGCCGTCGTCGGCGGCCGCCTTCGCGGTCTGGCCGACCAGCAGCGTCCAGCCCGCGAGCGAGCCGAGGCAGCCCAGCGCCGCGCAGATCGCGACCGCGTTCGCGGCCGTATTGCCGAGCGCGAGGCGCGCGGCATCCGCGAACGGTGCACTCGATGCGAGCAGCGTCTTGTTCGGGATCATTCCCATGATCACGGTCGAGCTGAGCACATAGCAGACGGCCGCGAGCACGACGCCGCCGACGGTCGCGATCGGCACGTTGCGCGACGGGTTCTCGACGACGCCGGCCGATACCGACGCGCTCTCGACGCCGATGAACGCCCACAGCGTGAAGTTTAGCGTCGCGCCGATCGCGCTGAAGCTGCTCGCGCCCGACACGTTCCAGCCGGCGAAATACACGTCCTTGCTGAACCAGAACCAGCCGAACACGGCCATCCCGAGGATCGGCACGAGCGCGAAGATGGTCGTGACCGACTGCACGCGGCCGACGACGTTCGGCCCGAGGATGTTCGCGTACGTGAACAGCCAGATCACGAAGATCTGCGCGAGGGCGAACACGAGCGGATCCTTCAGGACCGGGAAGAAATGCGTGAGGTAGCCGAGGCCGGCGACCGCGAGGCCGACGTTGCCGAGCACGTTTGCGAGCCAGTAGATCAGGTTGGTCTGGTAGCCCATGTACGGGCCGAACGACTTGCGCGCATACGCGTACGGGCCGCCGGCGGCCGGGTCGATCGCCGCGAGCTTCGCGAACACGAGTGCGAGCGATACGGCGCCGACCACCGTGATCAGCCAGCCGAAGATCGCGATGCCGCCGGTGGCGGCGAGGTTCGCGGGCAGCATGAAGACGCCGGAGCCCATCATGTTGCCCGCGACCATCAGCGTGGCGGGAATGACGCCGATTTTCGGCGCGGAAGCCGCGGCCGATGGGGCGGCGGCGCGGGAGGAGGACGAGCTGGCATCGGACATGCGACGCTCCTTGACGAGACGTGTTGCGGTTGAGGTGGCGCGGCATGGCGCCGGTTGACGATTTCGGCATGAATCGTCGTTTTATTTAACGTTTTCATGTTATCGCCTTGGTGGATTTTAATAAGGGTAAACGCCGGCATTTAATAACTTGAATATTGATGAATGTCATTGAAACCGGTGAATCGGTGTTTGAGTGCGGGGGTGGGTGGGCCGTGTGGCAAGGTTGAAGGCGCTTATTTTGGTCTCGGAAATGGACTCCAAGATCACGTCGCTGATATTTTCGTGATTAATCGTTTTTCCCGAATCGGTTAAATCAATTCGTGACGTTAGTGGCGCGGGAATCGGGGTTCGGGTTTGTCGGTTAATATCGAACGCATTAAATGCGCGCCGCCGGTGTGCGCGACCACCGCTTCTTTCCCGAGGACGACTCCGATGACGACGCTGCCTTCCCGTTTGCCGCTGATTCAGGCTCCGATGGTCGGTTCGTTGAGCCCGCTCGCGATCGCGGTGTGCGAAGCCGGCGGGCTCGGTTCGCTCGCGTGCGCGGCGCTCGGCCCGCAGCAACTGCGCGACGAGATCGCGGCGATTCGCGCGCGTACGCCCGCACCGTTCAACGTGAACTTCTTCTGCCATGCGCCGCCGA
>NZ_JAAGPB010000036.1:0-38054 GCF_017104585.1 Burkholderia sp. Ac-20392 | reverse complement strand
GCCGCGCAGGCACGCTTGCGCGCATCGCGCGCGCAGCTCTCGCAGCAGCGCGCCGCGCAGTTGCCGAAATCGTCGGCCACCGTTGCCGCCATCCGCATGCGCGAGCCGGACGTCAGCGCGCTCGGGTCGCTGCTGCCGTCGAACGGCTCGAGCCAGTCGGGCGGCACATCGCCGTCGCTGGGGGGCTCGGGCCCGCTGCAGCTCTATTCGGCAGGCTTCGACGCAACCTGGGAAATCGACCTGTTCGGCGGCACGCGCCGCGCGGTCGAAGCCGCGTCCGCACAGGCGGAAGCGGTCGACGCCGATCTCGCCGATACGCAGGTGTCGATCGCGGCCGAAGTCGCGAACGCGTATGTCGACCTGCGCGACCAGCAGCAGCGGCTTGCGCTGTCTCAGCGCACCGCCGAGCTGCAGCAGACGATGCTGGAACTCACGCAGCAGCGCCGCGCGCGCGGCGTCGCCGCAGACGTCGACATCGAACGCCTGACGACACAGGTCGAAACCACGCGTGCGTCCCTGATCCCGCTCGACGCGCAGGTGACGGAATCGCTCGACCGGCTCGCAATCCTGACGGGCCGCGCGCCCGGTGCGCTCGACGCAATGCTGTCGACACCGGACGCACCGCTGCCGACGCTGCCCGGTAGCGTCGCAATCGGCGATCCGGCCACGCTGCTGAAACAGCGCCCGGACATTCGTGCGGCCGAGCGCCGGCTCGCTTCGAGCAATGCGCAGATCGGCGAGCATGTCGCGGATTACTTCCCGAAGGTGACGCTGCTCGGCGATCTCGGCTTCAGCGCGACCGACCCGGGCCACCTGTTCCGCAAGCAGAACTTCACCTGGGTCGGCGCGCCGTATCTGCAATGGAACATTCTCGACTTCGGACGCACGCGCGGCGCGGTGCGCGCGGCCGAAGCATCGCGCGACGAAGCGGAAGCGAACTATCAGAAAACGGTGCTCGGCGCCCTGCAGGACGCCAACACGGCATTGCAGCGCTACGGGCACCAGCGTGAGCACGTCGTTGCGCTCACCAAGGTGCAGACGTCGGCCGTGCATTCCCGAACGCTGATGGACGAGCGCTATCGTGCGGGTGTCGCGTCGATGATCGACCTGCTCGATACGCAACGCGAAGCGTTGTCCGCGCAGCAGAACGTGATCGCCGGGCAGGCCGAACTGATCAAGGACTACGTGTCGCTGCAGAAGAACCTCGGGCTCGGGTGGCAAGCCGGCGCGAGTTGACGGCAGGTTGATCGGTGCCGCGCGGTCGGGTTCGTCGAGGCTGCTGCGGCACCGATGCTTGAAAGGCGGATCGCAACACCCGCACAAGGCATCGCATGTTCAATCGCCCGCGCTCGACGCGCGCGGATCGCTTCACGGCACGCGACGCAACAACTCATTGCGCGCGCAACAATATTCACCGCCCGCGCCGATAACCACCGCGCTCACGCTGCATCGACGCCGCCGCTATCGGAAACATATCGAATATCAATTAGCCAATCATCTGACGATCTCTTCTAATTCAGTCGGCTTCCCCACCACCGATCGGATTCAAGGAGTTCCATCGTCATGTCCTCATCCTCCCATCGCGTGCTGAGACACGCAGTCGCTGCGATCTGCGTTGCACTTTCCGCGTCCCCCCATGCCGCCGAACTCACTCGCGACACGGGCGCCCCCGTCGGCGACAACGAGAATTCACAGACGGCCGGCCCTGCCGGCCCCGTGCTCCTGCAAGACTCGGCACTCATCGAGAAACTGCAGCGCTTCGATCGCGAACGCATTCCGGAACGCGTCGTGCATGCACGCGGCACCGGCGCATTCGGCGAGTTCGTGCCGTCCGCCGACATCTCGAACCTGACGAAAGCGAAGGTCTTCACACCCGGCACGCGCACACCCGTGTTCGTACGCTTCTCCACCGTGATGGGCTATCGCGGCTCGCCTGAGCAGGCACGCGATCCGCGCGGCTTCGCGGTGAAGTTCTATACGCAACAGGGAAACTGGGACATGGTCGGCATCAACTGGCCCGTGTTCTTCATTCGCGACGGCATCAAGTTCCCCGACTTCGTTCACGCGAACAAGCCGAGCGCCGTGACCGGCGTGCAGGATCCGAATCTCGCATTCGACTTCTTCGCGAATACGCCCGAAGCGACGAACATGCTGACGATGCTGTACACGAATGCGGGCATGCCCGATTCGTATCGTCACATGGACGGCTTTGCGGTGCATGCGTTCAAGTTCGTCAATGCGCGCGGCGACGTGCACTACGTGAAGTTCCACTGGAAAAGCCAGCAAGGCGTGCACGGCCTGCGTCCGCAAGACATCGACGCATCGATCGGGCGCGACTGGAACATGATGACGAACGACCTGTATGGCGCGCTGAAGCAAGGCGACTTCCCGAAGTGGGACCTGTACGTGCAGGTGCTCACGCCGCAGGACCTGAACCGGTTCGACTTCGATGCGCTGGACGACACGAAGGTGTGGACCGGCGTCCCCGAGCGCAAGATCGGCACGATGACGCTGAACCGCGTACCCGACAACTACTTCCAGTCGACCGAGGAATCGGCGTTCGCGCCATCGCGGCTCGTGCCCGGCATCGAGCCGTCCGAAGACCGGATGCTGCAGGATCGCCTGTTCGCATACGCCGACACGCAGATGTACCGGCTCGGCGCGAACTACATGGACCTGCCGATCAACCGGCCCGTCGTGCCGGTGGTCAACAACAACCAGGATGGCAAGATGAACGCCGGCGACCGCAAGGGCGAGGTGAACTACGAACCGTCGACGCTGCATGAACTCGCGCCGAATCCGCAATACAAGTCCGTGCGCATGGCGCTCGGCGGAACGACGCAGCAGGAAGCGATCCACAAGAAGCTGCGATTCCGTCAGGCGGGCGAGTACTACCGCGGCCTGTCGCAGCAGGACAGGGACGACCTGATCACCGCGCTGTCCGGCGATCTCGGCAAGGTGACGAACGCACACAACCAGTACGCGATGCTGTCGTACTTCTACAAGGCCGATCCCGACTACGGCACGCGTCTCGCGCAGGCCGTGCACGCTGACGTCGGTCAAGTGCAAGCGCTCGCGGCAAAGCTGAGCGAGAACTGATCCCGCGACTCCGGTCACGGTCGACGTGCGGGGTTGCGCCGCGCACGTCGACCTGATCCACCCATCAGGACATCCCCATGCAATCCAAACGCCTGACGCGCGCGATCCGCTCGACCGCAACGGCCCTGGCGCTGGCCGCGCTCGCCGGTTGCGCGCACCTTCCCGACCAGCCTGCGTATGCGCGGGCCGACCCTGCCGCGCTGCGCCGCTACGACGGCGACTGGTTCGATGCCGCCCGCGTCGGACGCGTCGACATCCTGCGTGCATTGCACGACGCCGGCTATCCCGTCGATGCCACCGACAGCCGCGGCTTTACGGCCGTGATACTCGCGTCCTACGACGGCCAGCCAGCCGCGCTCGACTACCTGCTGTCTGCCGGCGCAAACGCATGTGCCGGCGACCGTCACGGCAACACGGCGCTGATGGGCGCCCTCTTCAAGAACGAACCCGACATCGCGCGGCGCCTGATCGACACGCAATGCCCGATCGACCAGACGAACGGCGCCGGGGAAACCGCACTGGGATTTGCCACGCTGTTCAATCGATTCGAGCTGATCCCGCTCCTCGTCGCACATGGTGCGAATCCGAATCATGTCGATCGGCGCGGACAGTCACTGCTCCAGCTCGCGCAGTCGCACGACAACACGGAAGCCGTGGACGCGCTGCGGCATGCAGGTGCGGCGCAGTAGCTGCCGCGATCGAACCGTCTGAACAATGCCTGCGCACCGTGCTATCGTGCCCGTGGTTTCATCGCACGGAGACAGGAAAATGCTGAATCGCTTCGCCATTGTTCTTGTTGCCGCCGGCGCGGCAACCAGTCTCGCGGCAACAGCCGCGAGCCCCCAGCCGGACAACGTCAATTCGTATCGGCAGTTGCGCACGCGGCTGTTTGCCGGCGTGACGGTGACTGCAATCTTTTCACCCAACCAGTGCCAGAACGCGCAGCCGGCTCAAACGAAGGCAACGGCGCCCACCGTTTCGGGCGGCTTCGCGATACGCGACTTCATGGAAGTCGGTGGCAATACGCTCGCGTTCGCCAACCAGCACCTTACCGTCCAGCCCAGCGGCACGCCGGTGCTGGAGCTGATCCAGTACCGCGTCATGCAGGATGAAAGCGCGACGGTGACGGTCCGCTCGCTTTCGCCAACCACGTATCAGCCGGTCGCGCCGGCCCAGGTCTTCCAGTGCACGCTCGGCGACGGCCTCCGCTTCACCTATGCATGGCGCGAGCGTGACTGACGGAGGAGATCCGTAGAGAACGCGAAAATCTTCGATTGAAAAGCAGGAGTACTACGAAACGAGCCGACGCACGGGACAAGAAAACTGTCTCGTGCGCCGCCCGTGAACACTCGAGGAATCAGAAAAACTCGTCGAGCAACCGATAGAACGCGATCCGGCCCGGATCGGGCTGCTCGATTCCATACCGGGCAAAAAATGGCGCGACCCATTCGCTGCCGAGATCCGCTTCGATATTGCGCGTTGCCAGCGCCAGATCCTGATAGCGATCGGCCACACCGAGGCGCCCGCAGTCGATGAAACCCGAGAAACGACCGTCTTCGACCATGAAGTTGGACAGGCACGCGTCACCGTGCGTAACGACCCTGTCCTCGATCAACGGCCTGCTCGCCTGAAGCCTCGCGAATAGTTCATCGAGCGGCACACCGGTATTCGCATCATCGAGGTTGCCCGCGTCAACGAGCCCCGCGTTCATCCGTGCACGGGCCCGCTCGATACGTGACGCAGCACCATGATCGAACGGGCAAGCTGCCGGAGCGAGCCGATGCAGCGCACGCAACGCGTCGGCAATGATCGCCACCTTCGCCGCCGGCCCGAGTCGCGCGACTTCGAGATTCTCGCCACGCACGGCACTCAGCAGCATCCACTCGCGCCCCGCCGCCGACGCCACGTCGAGCACCTGCGCGCCCGGCAAACCCGTCGTCGACAGCCAGTGCAGTCGCGCCGCCTCGTCGCCCAGTTCACTCAGTGGTCCCGCGGGTTCCGTCTTGACGAACCGACGCGATCCGTCGCGCGCATCGAGCCGGAACACCGCGGCATCCGATTGCCCTTCCGTCTGTTGCGTCCATCGGCAATCGGCCAGCGCGGCCTTCCAGGTCGCGGGTACTTCGATGCAAAGCTTGTCGTTGTCGATCACGTCAGGTTCGATCCTCGTTGACTGGGCCGGTATGCGGAACGTCGGACATCTCGCGACTGCATGCGCCGCTTCGTGCGGCGCGCGGCCTCGACTTTCTCCGCCGCGCCCCGGGATTCGAGTCAGGCCTCGAACACGATCGGCCAATTGCACCCATTACGCATCAAACCAGAAACGATCGGCAAATCGAATTCCGCATTACTTTCTTTGGCGGCCTCGAATATTACAAAACACTGCCAATATTTTCAAAAACATTGCACATATTCGCTTTAATTTAGTTTCATATAATCAAAAAAAGTTTGACACCTCGCTTTCATTCTTGATACCGTCCGATGCAAGCAATCTGACGAATTGCTCACCACGCAATCGCTTCCGCTCCACGGTTTTTCGCTTCCGCCGCACCGCAGTGCTCGCCGCCGGCTGTATCGTTCGCGCGCCGGCGCATGCAACATCCCGATGCATCTCATTGGACAACTGCCATCCGGCAGCGGGCCGAAGGATCGAATCAAATGAGCAGGACAACGAAACTGTTGCTCTAGCAATCCCGCCCGCGCCCTGTCCGGCGCGGTTGCGTCGTATCGCGACGCAGCCTTCCCGTTACCGCGTTTTCCGTATTTCGCCCCCGGAGAAAAAACACCTTTCCGGATCGGGCGAAAGGCCCTGTCGCGTCCGTGCCATCCGCACGCGTGCGACAGAAATCGGCGGTGCATGACCCGCACCGCTGTCGACCGTTGTTGTTCGTGCTGTTCGATGTTCAACCGGAGGGGTAATTCAAATGAATCAGGTTGCAGACAAGAATCAAAAGCACAATCGCTTCGTCAAGCTCGCCTTCGCCGCCGCAGCCGTCGCGTCGTTCGGCATGGCGACCGCCCACGCCGCGCCTGCGGCCGGCTGGACGGAAACGCACACCAAGGGTTTCCTGCCGCTCGTGCAGCAGAGCGAAGCCGGTACCGCCGGCGCGCCTGCCGCGAGCACGGCTGCCGCTGCGGCGGCAGCCGTCGAGATGGCGCCGGGCGAGTCGGTGGACATCGTGCTCGGCCTGAACCTGCGCAACGAGGCGCAACTCGACCAGTATCTGCACGACCTGCACACGCCTGGTTCGCCGCATTACCGGCAGTTCCTCACGCCGGCGCAGTTCGCGGCGCAATATGCGCCGACCGACCAGCAGGTCGCCTCGGTCGTCGCGCACCTCCGCAAGGAAGGCTTCGTGAACATCGTGGTCGCGCCGAACCGCCTGCTGGTTTCCGCGTCCGGTACCGCAGCCACCATCAAGTCCGCGTTCCGCACGACGCTCAAGCGCTTCACGCGCAACGGCCGCAGCGTCTATGCGAATACCGACGCCGCGCAAGTGCCGAACGCGATCGGCGGCGTCGTGGGTTCGGTGCTGGGCCTGCAGAACGTCGAGCTGATGCACACGGGCGCGGGCAGCAAGCCGCAAGGCAACACCAGCAACCTGACGATTCCGGCCGGCGCATCGGCGGTGCCGCACAACCCGACCGAATTCTCGTCGATCTACGGCGGCGACGGCACGCCGACAGCGTCGCAGACCACGGTCGGCATCATCTCCGAAGGCGACCTGTCGCAGACGGTGAGCGACCTCAATACGTTCGCCGCAAACAACAGCCTCGGCACGATCAGCAGCAGCGTCGTGAAGACGGGCCCGTCCGGCAGTTCGTACACCGACACCGACGGCACCGTCGAATGGAACCTCGACAGCCAGTCGATCGTCGGCGCGGCCGGCGGCAGCGTGAAGCAGGTGGTGTTCTACGTCGCACCGTCGATGACGCTCACGGCGATCACCGCCGCGTACAACAAGGCCGTGACCGACAACGTCGCGAAGGTGATCAACGTGTCGCTCGGCGTGTGCGAATCGTCCGCGAACAGCACCGGCTCGCAGGCAACCGACGACACGATCTTCAAGCAGGCGGTCGCGCAGGGGCAGACCTTCTCGGTGTCCGCCGGCGACCACGGCGCGTACGAATGTGCGAGCGGCACGCCGTCGCGCTCGACCTACACGGTGAGCGAACCGGCAACGTCGCCGTACGTGATCGCGGTGGGCGGCACGACGCTGTTCACGAATACGTCGACCAACGCGTACAACAGCGAGATCGTCTGGAACGATCCGAGCTGGCAACCGGGCACCGTGTGGTCGACGGGCGGCGGGTACAGCAAGTACGAAGCTGCGCCGTCGTGGCAATCGTCGAGCCTCACGGGATCGACCAAGCGCGCACTGCCTGACGTCGGCTTCGACGCGGACCTGCGCACCGGCGCGATTCTCGTCGTGAATGGCCAGACGTCCGACACGCTGTGGGGCTCGGGCTATCTCAACAACGAAGGCGGCACGAGCCTCGCCGCACCGATCTTCACGGGGATCTGGGCGCGCCTGCAGTCCGCGAACAACAATGCGCTCGGGTTCCCCGCGTCGAGCATCTACAAGTACTTCCCGAGCAACGCAGCGCTGCTGCACGACGTCACGTCCGGCAACAACGGAAGCGGCACCTACGGCTACAAAGCGAAGGCCGGCTGGGACGCGACGACGGGCTTCGGCAGCGTGAACATCTCGAAGCTGAACACGTTCATCCAGAGCACATCGGATTTCGCACGCTGATGGATCGATGACCGCCCCGGTTCCGCGTGCGCACCGCAGCGCATGCATGGAACCGGATGTGATCGCTTGAACAACCCGCGACGGCCGCACGGCCTTCGCGGGTTTTTTGCGTGCCGCTCACTCTCGTGGAGCCGCATCGGGCGCGACGATGCCCTCGCCGACCTTGCAATCGTTGCGCAAGCAACTTTCATGTTCATTACCCGGGCAGTGCCGACCCGCTTACGGACTGCAAGGTACACACACTGTTACACAAGACCCAGACAACTTCCGCGCGTGTCGCGCGTTTAACTGGATATATCGATTCGTCGCGGGACAACCACCATGCGAACACGACCTTGCCGCCTGCCCCGACTGATGCCTCCAGAGCAGGTGCAAACGGTCGCGGCACAGTGCTCAAGCCGATCGCGTGGCCCGCGTGCCTGCCAACGCCGACACAACACCGAACGAACAACATGAACAACACACGTGCACACCGCCCCGTCAGAACGCTGATCGCGTCGTCCCTCATCGTGTCGCTGCTCGGCCTCTCGGCCTGCAACAAGAACGGCGACAGCAGCACCGCGGCGCCGGCCAGCGACGCGAGCGCGGCCGCGGCGGCCCAGCCCGCGTCGACGCCCGTCGCCTACACACCGCCGACTGCCGACCAGCTCTACCAGATGGTCGCGCCGGTCGCACTGTTCCCCGACAAGCTCGTCGCGCTGGTGCTTGCGGGTGCAACCTACCCGGACCAGGTCACGGCCGCCAACAACTGGGTCATGCAGAATCCGTCGTTGAAGGGACAGGCACTCGCGACCGCGGCCGATACGCAGCCGTGGGACCCGTCCGTCAAGGCATTGACCGCGTTCCCCGCGGTGCTGTCGCAAATGGCGTCGAACCCGGCCTGGACTACCTCGCTCGGCCAGGCTTACTACAACGACCCCACCGACGTGATGAACGCAATCCAGGTGATGCGCCAACGCGCGCAGACGTCCGGCCATCTCCGTTCGGGCGGCCAGATGCGGGTCACGCAAGTCGCGCAGGCCGCACCGACCGGTTACACGCCGGCCGCCGATGCGCCCGTGGTCTACGCCGGGCCGGCGATCGTGCCGCCGCCCGCGCAGGCCATCGAGATCGAATCCGCACAGCCCGACGTCGTCTATGTCCCGTCTTACAACCCGACGGTCGTCTACGGCGAGCCGGTTTCGTCCTACCCCGGTTACGAGTATCGGCCGCCTTCATACAGCACGGGTGAAGTCGTTGCCGCCGGCGTGATCACGTTCGGCGTCGGCACCGCCGTCGGCGCCGCGATCTTCGGGCACCACGACTGGGGCTGGCATGCATGGGGCATGAACTGGGGCGCGCCGCGGCCGGAAGGCCCCGGCTGGCACGGCGGCTGGCAGCGCCCGGCCGTGGTGTACAACCACACCACGTACGTGTCGAAATCGACCACCGTGATCAACAACATCACCAACATCCGCAACACGCGGATCACGAACAACTACGGCGGCAACGTCACCAACAACACGACGAACACGACGATCGAACGCAACACGATGCAGCCGGGCGCGGAGCCGATGCGCGGACAGGCGATGGAGCAACGCCCGGGCGCCGTGCCGATGACGATGCCGCACTTCGGCGCGAACGATACGCGCCCCGGCGCGCGGCCGTCGCCCGACGCATTCGCGCAGAATCGCGCGAACGAAACGCATGCAGAAGCACCGGCCCAACATACGCCCGGTGCGATGCACGACGAGCGGCAGCAGGCAATGCAGCAGGAGCACGTCGCGCAGGAAAATCGTGCAGCCTCGCAGCAGCAGCAATTGCAGCAACAACAGCGCAACGAGGCTCAGCAGCAACGCGAGGCGACGCAACAGCACAACGCGGCACAGCAGCAGCAACGCGCGGAAATGCAGCAACACAACGCGGCGGAGCAACAGCAGCGCGAGGAGATGCAGCAACGCAATGCGGAGCAGCAACAGCAGCGTGAAGCAATGCAGCAACGCAACGAAGCCCAGCAGCAAGTGCACAAGGAAACGCCGCCGCGCAACGAAGCGCAACCGCAGGAACACGCGGCCCCGCAGCCGCGGCAACCGGCCGCCGAGCACGCGCCCGCACCGCGTCCGCACCCTGAGGAAGCGCATCCGCCGCACGACACGCATGAGCACCGCGCCGAGTAAAGCGCACCTCGTCACGGCAGCGTGGCATTCGCGCTGCCGGCTGGCGCAGCCTGCGTCTCGCTGCCATGCCGAGGCAACAGGGCGCACAACGTCGTACACCGCCGTTTTCCACGATACCGCGCGGCCCCGCCGCGCAACTTACTCGGCCCAGTTCCGGACGTAGTCCGGCACCGCCATGTTGCCGTCGGCATGAACCGGCGCGCCGCGCGTCGCCTTCAGCGGCAGGATGCCCGTCCAGACAGCGAGCGCAAGATCTTCTTCCTTGTCGGACGGCATTGAATCGCTGACTTTTACAGCGGCTTCCGCAAGGGCAATCCGCAGCACGCTGGTCGCATTGAGTTCCTTCTCGTTGCCAGGCCGCGCGTCATGCTTGCGACCGGGCGCGATCTTGTCCATCAATGCATCCAGGGCGACCAGCTTGTCCGCACTGCCCTCCACCATCTCGAACCGCCCGTAGATCACCGCGGATCGATAATTCATCGAATGGTTGAAGGCCGACTTGGCCAACACGAGACCGTCCAGCAACGTAATCGCGACGGAGGCCTGCGCACCGGCCGACAGCGCCTTGATCATCCGGCTGCCGTTGGACCCGTGAATATAGAGGTCATCGCCCCGTCTCCAGTGCGCGGTCGGGATGCAGTGCGTGTCCTCGCCCGCACCGAACGCGATGTGGCAGACGTAGGCCTCGTCCACGATGCGATGAAGCATCTCGCGATCGTGGCTTGCCAGTTCCGGCAGGCGGCGAATGGTGGTGCGGGATGTGGGAGAGATGACCGTCTGGTCTTTCATGTTTCGTTTTCCTGTTTGCGCGCCCTTGTGCGCATCGAGCCGCTCGCGCATTCGCTCGAAATATCTTTGCACTACGAATCTAATCGAATCGGAGATGTGCGACTTCCACGCCTGAACGACCGATCGATCGACCCATCACAGTCGCTCGCCAAATCGATCAAAATACGCGCGTGCCGCTATCCGCGACGATCGCCGGAAATACCCGCGCGCCGGCCGGCACCGCGAGAACGTGAACGATACGATGCGCGTCGAATCTTCAAAAGAACCAGCTCAACGAAAAATTCTAGAACCAGCCCATGGATCTCGCGCTGCTCATCTCCTCGCTTTCCAGACAGGACGGCACGACACGACACAGCCAGCAGGAAGCCCTCTACCGGAGCCTGCGCAACATGCTGCTGGACGGACATATCCCGCCCGGCACGCGGCTCGTGTCGACGCGCGTGCTCGCGGCTGAGCTGGGTATCGCCCGCAACTCGGCGGTCTATGCGTACGAGCGTCTTGCCGAGGAAGGCTTCGTGGCAGCCACGCGTAACGGCACGATCACGTTATGGGACGGATGCGGCCGGTCTGGCGCAGGGCTCGAAAGCGGCCCGGCCCCGTTTCAATTGTCCGAGCGCGTGCACGGGCTGGAGAACACCGACCCCGAACCCGAACGCATGCTGCCGTTCGTTCCCGGCCTCCCTTCTCTCGATGAATTCCCGGTTGCCCAATGGCGCCGTTGTATCGAGCGCGCGTGGAGAGTCATCAAGCCCGCTCAACTCGCCTACGGCCCGGTCGAAGGGCTGCCCGAATTGCGGCGTGCCGTGGCCGCCTACATCCGGGTCTCGCGAGGCGTGCGCTGCGAAACCGGCCAGGTATTCATCACCGACGGCACGCAAAGCAGCCTCGAACTGTGCGCGCGCATGCTGGCGAATCCCGGTGAATACGGCTGGCTCGAGAACCCCTGCTACAACGGCGCCCGAACCGCATTCCGCTCGACCGGCCTCGATCTCGTGCCGATCGAGGTCGACCACGAAGGAATGGCGCCAACCGACGAACAGTGGCGTACCCAGCCGCCCCGGCTGATCTATACGACACCGTCGCACCAATACCCGCTCGGCGCACTGATGAGCCCCCGGCGGCGCGCGGCGCTCGTCGAGCACGCACGGGCATGCGGCGCGTGGATCATCGAGGACGACTACGACAGCGAGTTCCGCCACGGCGGCCAGCCGCTGCCCGCGATCCAGGGCCTGCATGCCGACGCACCGGTCTGCTATCTCGGCACCTTCAGCAAGACGATGTTTCCTGCCCTTCGGCTCGGCTTCATGGTGGTTCCGCCGATTCTGGTCGACCGCTTCACCCGCACGCTGCGCGAACTCGTCCATCGCGGCCACTCGGCCGATCAACTGGCGATGGCCGAATTCATCGACACGGGCCTCTTTGCGCGACACCTGCGCAGGATGAGGACGCGGTATGCCGAGCGGCGGAGCAGCCTCGAAGCGGCACTCGCCCGCCACCTCGGCACCGTGCTGAGCGTTCGCGAAAGCCCGGGCGGCATGCATCTGTCGGCGGATCTCGCGCTGCCGCTTCACGATACCGATGTCGCTCGCGCGGCAGCCGCGCATGGCCTGCTGCTTCAGCCGCTGAGCAGCTATCGGGTCGGCGAAGGCCGGTCGTACAACGGCTTCGTGCTGGGTTACTCCGGGCTGAACGACACGACGATCGAGACCGCGACGATGCAGCTCGCGGCCGTCATCGAGCAGCACGGCCGCACGTGTCGCTGAATATCACACGCGGCATCGTCGCTCACAGTTGCGATTCGATCGGAAACAGCCCGAGGAACCAGACTTCCATCCGCCGCGCGGCGGACACCTCCGGTTCGTGATCGAGCTCGGTGACCTTGCCGTCCGAATCGGTCTGAATCCACTTGAGCCGCCCGTTGCCCGCCGGATCGGTCCTCGGCTCGACGCGCCACGCGATTCGATCGAGCCGTGCCTCCAGATCGTTGGCCACCTGCGACGCAATCGCCGGGCTCTCGCAGTAGACGCCGATCTCCGTATTGAGGTTCAGCGAGCGCGGATCGAGATTCATCGACCCGATGAAAATGCTCTTGTGATCGAACACGTAGGTCTTCGCATGCAGCGACGCACGCGACGACCCGATGATGACCTGCTTCGAAATGCTCTTGTCGCCCGACGGCCGCCGTTCGTAAAGCCGCACGCCGGCGGCGACGAGATCGCTTCGATAGTGCCGGTAGCCCGCATGCACGGCCGCCACGTCGGTCGACGCAAGCGAGTTGGTCAGCACCGTCACGCGCACGCCGCGCGCCGTGAGCGCGCGCAGCCGCTCGACGACTTCCTTGCCCGGCACGAAATACGGCGACACGATCAGCAGATCATGTTCGGGCTGCAACGCGAGTGCCCGCAACTGCGGCATCAGGTGGCCGTCGCTGTCCTTCGGTGCGTGCGCGATCTTCGACGGATCGTCGTACAGCACCGTCGCGTGGCCCCACGACAACTCCGTGCCCTGCCCATGAACGATCCGGTCGAGCCGCTGCCTGGCCTCGAGCACGTACGGGTTGTCCTCCATGGCCCTGAGGTAGTCGCGTAACCGTTCGCGCTCGCGGTCCAGCCCGCCCGGCGCCGCGTCATGCCCGACCAGCGCACTGATCGGATACGCGTACGGGGAATTCCAGAACGTATCGAATTCGGTCGAGATATTCTTCACGACCGGGCCGTGAACGACGACATCGAGATCGCCGAACTCCAGCATCGACGATGCGCCGAAATACTCGTCGCCGATATTGCGGCCACCGACGATCGCCGCCTGGTTGTCCGCGATCATCGCCTTGTTGTGCATGCGCCGATTGACACGCGAGAACTCGAACACCGTGCCGATCTTCTTGAACCGGCGCGTGGCGACCGGATTGAACAGCCGGATCTCGATGTTCGGATGCGAACTGATCTCGAGCAGCTTGCGGTCGTCCGCGTTCGTGCCGAGGTCGTCGAGCAGCGCACGGACGCGCACGCCGCGATCGGCCGCGCGAATGATCGCGTCGGCCAGTTCATGCCCGGTCAGGTCGTCATGCCAGATGTAGTACTGAAGGTCGAGCGAGCGGTCTGCACGATCGGCCAGCAGCACACGCGCATCCAGCGCGTCGACCGGATCGGTCAGCAGATGAAACGCGTCCTGCCCCGGATGCGTACTGGCCTGCTGCTGGAACGCGACACCCAGCCGCGTGTTGTCCGTGTCGGTGTACGCGTGCGTCGGCACGCGCTCGGCCTGCGGCGGCAGGCTCGCGCATGCAACGAGCGCCAGCAACGAGAGAATCGCACCCCACGAACGCAGCATGGTCATGATTGCCGTCCCACTCCCGGCCGAAGTCTGTTTTTTCTTGCCGCCGAATGGCTCGCGGGGCTGTTTGGCTTTCTTTCGGCCGCAACCGATGTCGCGTCTGGAACGGCCGCGCTACAGCATACTTCGATTGACTGCGGCGCGGCACCCTCTCGGTACTTTCCTGATCCTGACGCTCATCACGCGTCCACGCAAAGAAAAACCCGCGAGGCATGAAGCCATCGCGGGTTTTCGGCATGCGCAATCGCGCGCATGAAATCTGGTGGGCCCGGCGGGGTTCGAACCCGCGACCAATCGATTATGAGTCGACTGCTCTAACCGCTGAGCTACAAGCCCTGATGAGAAGCGAAGCGTGTCACACGTCGCCCCGACGAAGAAGCCGGGCCGGCATTGTAACAACAAAGGAGACAAACGCCACCGGTATCACGCGGATACCGGCGGCGTTCGCAGGAGAGACGCTGGAAATCAGTTCCCTTCGAGGAACGACTTCAGCTTGTCGGAACGGCTGGGGTGACGCAGCTTGCGCAGCGCCTTGGCCTCGATCTGACGGATCCGCTCACGCGTGACGTCGAACTGCTTGCCGACTTCCTCGAGCGTGTGGTCGGTGCTCATCTCGATACCGAAGCGCATCCGCAGCACCTTCGCCTCGCGCGGCGTCAGCGAATCGAGCACGTCCTTCACGACGTCGCGCATGCTCGCATGCAGCGCGGCATCCGCCGGCGCGACCGTGTTGGTGTCCTCGATGAAGTCGCCGAGATGGGAATCGTCGTCGTCACCGATCGGCGTTTCCATCGAGATCGGCTCCTTCGCGATCTTCATGATCTTGCGGATCTTGTCTTCCGGCATCTCCATCTTCTCGGCGAGCGTTGCCGGATCCGGCTCGAGACCGGTTTCCTGCAGGATCTGCCGCGAGATGCGGTTCATCTTGTTGATCGTCTCGATCATGTGAACCGGAATACGGATCGTGCGCGCCTGGTCCGCGATCGAGCGCGTGATGGCCTGGCGGATCCACCACGTCGCATAGGTCGAGAACTTGTAGCCGCGACGGTATTCGAACTTGTCCACAGCCTTCATCAGGCCGATGTTGCCTTCCTGGATCAGGTCGAGGAACTGCAGGCCACGGTTCGTGTACTTCTTCGCGATCGAGATCACGAGACGCAGGTTCGCCTCGGTCATTTCGCGCTTCGCCTGGCGCGCCTTCAGTTCGCCGGCCGCCATCTGGCGGTTGGTTTCCTTCAGGTCCTTCAGCGGCAGCACGACGCGCGCCTGCAGGTCGAGCAGGCGCTGCTGCTGTTCGCGGATCGCCGGAACGTTACGCGACAGCACCGCGCTGTACGAATGGCCTTCGGCCATGATCTTCTCGGACCAGTCGAGGTCGGTTTCGCTGCCCGGGAAGCGCGCGATGAATTCCGAACGCGGCATGCCGCACTTGTCGACGACGATGTGCAGGATCTGACGCTCGACCTGACGCACTTCGTCCACCTGCGCACGCAGCGTGTCGCACAGGCGTTCGACGGTACGCGCGGTGAAGCGGATCGTCATCAGTTCGGTCTGGATCGTTTCCTGCGCCTTCAGGTAGGCCTTCGACTTGTAGCCTTCCTTTTCGAACGCGCGGCGCATCTTGTCGAACCACTCGCTGATCTGCGAGAACTTGTCGAGCGAGGCACGCTTGAGGGCTTCGAGCTGGGCGGCGTTGGCCGATGCCTGCGCGGCACCGTCATCTTCCTCCTCTTCCTCTTCTTCCTCTTCCTCTTCGGCTTCCTCGTCCTCGTTCTCGATGGCTTCCGCTTCCTTCGCGGAGAAGCCGTCGGTATCGGCGGAGTCCGAAGCATTCGGATCGAGCAGGCCGTCGACGAGCTCGTCGACGCGGATCTCTTCGTTCGCGACGCGTTCGGCCATCGCGAGGATGTCGGCGATCGTCGTCGGGCACGCGGAGATGGCCATCACCATGTGGCGCAGGCCGTCCTCGATCCGCTTCGCGATCTCGATTTCGCCTTCGCGCGTGAGCAGTTCGACCGTGCCCATTTCACGCATGTACATCCGGACCGGATCGGTCGTGCGGCCGAATTCCGAATCGACGGTGGACAGCGCGACTTCCGCTTCCTCTTCGACTTCATCGTCCGACGACGCGGCGGGCGCGTTGTCGTTCAAGAGCAGCGTTTCCGCGTCCGGCGCCTGCTCGTAAACCGCCACGCCCATGTCGTTGAACGTGCCGATGATGCCTTCGAGGGCTTCGGTCTCGGTGAAGTTGTCCGGCAGGTGGTCGTTGATTTCGGCGTACGTCAGGAAGCCGCGCTCCTTGCCGAGCTTGATCAGCGCGCGCAGTTTCACGCGGCGCTCTTCGAGCTCCTCGGCCGTACCCGGCGTGCTCGTCGCGAACGCTTCCTTCAGTAGCGCCTTTTCCTTGGCGCGACGGTCGCGCACCTTGGATTTGCCCGGTGCAGCCGCTGCTGCTGCGGCGGGCTGCTCGTCGCTCTGATTTGCGTCGTCTTCGACGGATACTTCGTTCAGCTTTTTGGTCATGGAGTTCGCCGTACCGGCTATATCGACTCGCGGCTGCTGGACGACAGCCGGTTGAACCGTGGGTGCATGAGTAGTACGTACTGCCGTTTCGTCCGCGGCGACAGTCGTGTCCCTTGCGCTTTTCGCACTTGCCCGCTTCGCCGCCGGCTTGGCCGGCCCGGAGTCGGGTCTGGCGGCAGCCCGTGTTCTGGCTGCCGGCGCCGGCGCAGCCTGAGCAGTGCCGGCCACGGTTTTCTTTCCTGCAGGGGCTGACGTGGCTGAAGACGTTGTCCTGGTGGAAGAAGCAGACTTGGCCGCTGTGACCTTTTTGGTCGGCTCCGTCGAGCCCTTGCCTGCTGCTTTCTTTCCGCCTGTCGTCTTTGCCATCGCGATTCTCGCCTCTGCTTAGAAAACAAACCGCTGGAAACCTTATATTATAGCACGCTGGGGAACCCTCTCTAAGCTCCCCGGCCGCCTACAGCCCGAGCCGACGCTTCATGTCGGTTCGCTGCTGGTTCAATTCCGTCAATTCGGCCAATTCCTCGGGTGTGAAGGTGGATTGCCGCGCCAGCCTGTCAAGCCGGTCGCAGCAGGCGTCGTAACGCATCTTGAGCACCGCCGCCTGCAGTTCCTCCCCCGCGATCCGTTCCTGTTCACGCTGCCGCTCGGGCACCGTCTCGTCTTCCGGATTCTGTAACAGCAAGTCGCGGACGTTTTCATCATAGTCCAGAATTTCGCGGAAGATTTCCTCGTAAGTCGCTCCATTGGAGGACGTCCGCAGGACATCCGACAGCAGCCGGAACTCCGCGCCGTCGCCCAGCGCGCGCGCATGATCGACGACTTCCGCGAACAGTTCGCCGATGCGCGGCAACGCGCGCAGGGTCGCAAGCTGCTCGTCGTCGAGCTGCGACGCGATGCGCGGATGCATCACCAGCGTGCGCAGCGCACGCTTTTCGCTGTCCGTCACGCGGCGCCGTTCGCTGCGCGGGGGCGCCTGGCGCGGCGGCGCCGCGATCCGCGTATCGACGTCGGACAGGCCCGCGACCTCTTCGAACGGGATATCGAGGCGGTCGGCGAACATGTGCATGATCTGCGCGCGCAACGCATTCGCGGGCAGCGCCTGCAACAACGGCTTCGCATCGAACAGCGCCTTCGCGCGGCCTTCCGGCTGATCGAGCGCCTTGCCGGAAATTGCTTCGTTCAGCAGAAATTGCGACAACGGCATCGCGCGCTCGACCTGCTCGGAGAACGCCTCCTCGCCGAACTCGCGCACATAGCTGTCCGGATCGTGCTCGGCCGGCAGAAAAAGGAACCGGATCGTGCGGTTGTCCCCCGCATGCGGCAGGCAAGCCTCGAGCGCACGCCGGGCCGCACGCCGCCCGGCCGAATCGCCGTCGAAACTGAAAATGACCGTATCGGTCTGGCGCAGCAGCTTCTGCACGTGAATCGGCGTGCACGCGGTTCCGAGCGTCGCGACCGCGTTCGGGAACCCGAGCTGCGCGAGTGCGACGACGTCCATGTAGCCTTCGACGACCAGCACGTACTTGCGCTCGCGAATCGCGAGCCGCGCCTCGAACAGGCCGTACAGCTCGCTGCCCTTGTTGAACAGCGGGGTTTCGGGCGAATTCAGGTACTTCGGCTCGCCGCTGCCGAGCACGCGCCCGCCGAAGCCGATCACCTGCCCCTTCACGTTGCGGATCGGGAACATGATCCGCTCGCGGAACCGGTCGTAGCGGCGCGCAACGCCCTGCGCATCGGTCTTCTCGCTGACGATCACGAGCCCCGACTCGACGAGCGACTCGTCACGATAGTCCGGGAACGCGGCTTCGAGATTCTGCCAGCCGTCCGGCGCGTAGCCGAGCCCGAAGCGCGCGGCGATCTCGCCGGTCAGGCCCCGGTTCTTCAGGTACTGGATCGCGACGGTCGCGCCGCGCAATTGCTTGCGGTAGTAGTCGCACGCAGCGGTCATTGCATCGGACAGCGCGGTCGCGACCGATTTCGACACCGGCGCCGGATAGTCGCCGCCACCGCCTCCGCCCCCACCGCCGCCACGCATCGACGGCTCGTGCGGCACGGTCAGGCCGACGGACTGCGCGAGATCCTGCACGGCCTCCGGGAACGTGAGCCCCGCGTGTTCCATCAGGAAGCCGATCGCCGTACCGTGCGCGCCGCAACCGAAGCAGTGATAGAACTGCTTGGTCGGGCTGACCGTAAACGACGGGCTTTTCTCGTTATGGAACGGGCACAGCCCCATGAAGTTGGCGCCGCCCTTCTTGAGCTGCACGTACTTGCCCACCACGTCGACGATATCGACGCGGTTCAGCAAGTCCTGCAGGAACGAATGCGGAATCACCGTGGGATCGAGCGAAAAAAGACAATACGACACCCCGGCGCACGCATCGCGCGCGCCGGGGAAACAGGTGTTACTTCGTGAGCGCGGCCTTGACCAGCGCGGAAATGGCCGTCATGTCGGCACGGCCGGCGAGCTTGCCCTTCAGCACGCCCATCACCTTGCCCATGTCCTGCGGGCCGGCGGCACCGGTCTGCGCGACCGCAGCCTGGACTTCAGCGGCCACCTCGGCCTCCGACAGCTGCTCGGGCATGTAGCCGCCCAGCACGACCAGTTCGGCCTGCTCCTTCGCGACGAGGTCATCACGGCCGGCTGCCTGGAACTGGCTGATCGAATCCTTGCGCTGCTTGATCATCTTGTCGATCACGGCCGTGATGCCCGCGTCGTCGAGGGTGATCTGATCGTCGACTTCGCGCTGCTTGATCGCGGCCATCAGCAGGCGAATCGTTGCCAGGCGCTCGCTTTCCTTCGCGCGCATCGCGGCCTTCATGTCTTCGCTGATCTGCTCTTTCAAACTCATCTTTCACCCGGGAAGGAAACGTGAATCCGACGCCCGCCAACAGGGCGTCAACACAAAAACCCGCTTGGGACAGTGTCTCAAGCGGGTTGCTCGAATCCGGCATCGGCGGCTCGCCTGATCAGTCGCACAATCATGCTCGATCTTTCGCGATCACCCAATCGCACGGAATCGCCAGTGCGCCGCTCAACGAACCGCGCGGCGCCCAATCGTTCAGTACAGCTTCTTCGGCAGTGTCTGGCTGCGGATACGCTTGTAATGACGCTTCACCGCAGCAGCCTTCTTGCGCTTGCGCTCCGCGGTCGGCTTCTCGTAAAACTCGCGCGCACGAAGTTCAGTCAACAGACCGTTCTTCTCGATCGTGCGCTTGAAGCGACGCATTGCAACTTCGAACGGCTCGTTCTCTTTAACGCGAATGATCGTCATGATCCGACACGAATAAAGGTTTGCAAGGGAAAGACTACCGAGTATAGCAGAGCGATTGCCTAAAGGCACGGGGCCTGGTCCCGCCAAAACGGCGTCGGCCCTGCCCCGTCAGGCGCCGCGCGAATACTCCGCCGCGGCCTGTCCGGCGGCCGTGCCGGACGCCCACGCCCACTGGAAATTGTAGCCGCCGAGCCAGCCCGTCACGTCCACTGCCTCACCGACGAAGAACAGCCCCGGCACGCGCGCGCTCATCATCGTCGCCGACGACAGATCGCGTGTATCGACCCCGCCCTTCGTCACTTCGGCCTTCTTGTAGCCCTCGGTACCGTTCGGCGTCAGCGTCCAGCCCGACAGCGCGTCGCCGATCTGGCGCAGCGTCTTGTCGGGCAGGTCCGCGAGCCGCGCATCGGCCGCGACGCGATGCGTGTCGAGCCACGCATGCGCGAGGCGCGACGGCACCCAGTCCGCGAGCAGCGAACCGATCTGGCGCTTTGACGTGCGCTTCGCGTCGAGCAGGTCGGCCACCGTGTCGCGCTGCGGCAGCAGATCGACGCGGATCGGGTCGCCAGGCTGCCAGTAACTCGAAATCTGCAGGATCCCGGGCCCGGACAGGCCGCGATGGGTCAGCAGCAGGTCCTCGACGAATTCGCCGCCGCGCTTCTTGTCGCCGGTCGATACGCGCACCTCGAGCGAGACGCCGGACAACGCCGCGAACGGCTCCCAGTCCTGCTGGGCGAACGTCAACGGTACGAGCGCGGGCCGCGTATCGATGAGCTTGTGACCGAACTGCTTGGCGATCCGGTAGCCGAAGTCGGTTGCGCCGATCTTCGGGATCGACAGGCCGCCGGTCGCGATGATCAGTGCGCGCGCACCGATCGTCCCCGCCTGCTGCGTGTCGAGCGTAAAGCCGTCGGCCGGCGTGTGGCGCACCGCGTCGACGACGACAGGACGGCGCCACGCGATGCCGCCCGCATCGCACTCGTGCTTCAGCACGTCGATGACCGCGTCGCTGCCGTGGTCGCAAAAGAGCTGGCCCTTGTGCTTTTCGTGCCAGGTCACGTGATGGCGCTTGAGCAGCCCGAGGAAGTCGCGCGGCGTGTAGCGCGCCAGCGCCGAGCGCGCAAAATGCGGATTCGACGACAGATAGTTGTCGGGGCCGGCGTACAGGTTCGTGAAGTTGCAGCGGCCGCCGCCCGAGATGCGGATCTTCTCGGCGAGCCGCGGTGCGTGATCGATCAGCACGACGCGGCGGCCGAGCTGCCCGGCAACCGCGGCGCTCATCATCCCGGCCGCGCCCGCGCCGATCACGGCGATGTCATAAGTTTCCATGGCGCGGATTGTACCTGCCCGGCATCGGGCTCGGGCCGCGGCCAGCGGCAGCGGGCCCTCGCCTGCTATAATTTCCGGTTACGTTGACCCTCCTGCGGCGCGCCCGAGACGGCGCGCCCTGCCCGCACCCATGCTCGTTCTCGGCATCGAAAGCTCCTGTGACGAAACCGGCCTCGCGCTCTACGACACGCAGCGCGGCCTACTCGCGCACGCGCTCCACTCGCAGATCGCCATGCACCGCGAATACGGCGGCGTCGTGCCCGAGCTCGCATCGCGCGACCACATCCGCCGCGCACTGCCGCTGCTCGAGGAAGTGATGGCGCAAAGCGGCACGCACCGCGACGACATCGACGCGATCGCGTTCACGCAGGGCCCCGGCCTTGCCGGCGCGCTGCTGGTCGGCGCGAGCATCGCGAATGCGCTCGCCCTCGCCTGGAACAAGCCGACCGTCGGCATCCATCATCTCGAAGGCCACCTGCTGTCGCCGCTGCTCGTCGACCAGCCGCCGCCATTCCCGTTTGTCGCGCTGCTGGTGTCCGGCGGCCACACGCAATTGATGCGCGTGACCGACGTCGGCGTGTACGAGACGCTCGGCGAAACGCTCGACGACGCAGCAGGCGAAGCGTTCGACAAGACAGCCAAGCTGATCGGCCTCGGCTACCCGGGCGGCCCGGAAGTATCGAAGCTCGCCGAAACCGGCACGCCGGGTGCGGTCGTACTGCCACGCCCGATGCTGCATTCGGGCGACCTCGACTTCAGCTTCAGCGGCCTGAAGACGGCCGTGCTCACGCAGATGAAGAAGTTCGAAGCGGCGAAGCTCGACGGTGAAGCACTCGAACGCGCGAAGGCCGACCTCGCGCGCGGCTTCGTCGACGCGGCGGTCGACGTGCTCGTCGCCAAGTCGCTCGCCGCGTTGAAGAAGACGAAGCTCAAGCGCCTCGTGGTCGCGGGCGGTGTCGGCGCGAACCGCCAGTTGCGCGCCGCGCTGTCTGCCGCCGCGACCAAGCGCGGTTTCGACGTGCACTACCCCGATCTCGCGCTCTGCACCGACAACGGCGCGATGATCGCGCTCGCAGGCGCATTGCGGCTCGGCCGCTGGCCCGAACAGGCGAACGCCGACTACGCATTCACGGTGAAGCCGCGCTGGGATCTCGCATCGCTCGCGCACTGAACCATGCGACGCGACGCAACGTCGCACCGGCAAACAAAAAGGCCGCTCGTTCGAGCGGCCTTTTTTCATCGGCGCGACAAAACGCCGCGGCGTTATGCAGCCTGTCGCTTGTCGCGTTCGATCAACGCATACGCGCTGTGATTGTGGATCGACTCGAAGTTCTCGGCTTCGAGTACGTACGCCACCACACGCTCGTCCGCGTCGAGACGCTGCGCGACGTCACGCACGAGATCCTCGACGAACTTCGGGTTCTCGTACGCACGCTCGGTGACGAACTTCTCGTCCGGACGCTTCAACAGGCCCCACAGCTCGCACGACGCCTCTTCCTCGGCGATGCGGATCAGCGCCTCGACCGGCAGGTCGGCCGCGAGCTCCGCGTCGATCGTCACGTGCGAACGCTGGTTGTGCGCGCCGTACTGCGAGATCTTCTTCGAGCACGGGCACAGGCTCGTCACGGGCACGAGCACCTTCAGGAACAGGCGCGTGTCGCCGTTGCGGCTTTCGCCCGCGAGCGTCACCTCATAATCGAGCAGGCTCTGCACGCCCGACACCGGCGCCGTCTTGTTCACGAAGTACGGGAACGTGACCTCGATGCGACCGGCTTCGGCTTCCAGCTTCTCGAGCATCGACGCGAGCATCGCGCGGAAACGCTCGACCGTCAGCGGTGCACGGTTCTCTTCGAGCAGCGCGACGAAGCGCGACATGTGCGTGCCCTTCTGGTCGGCCGGCAGGCGGACATCGAGGTTCCAGACACCGACGGTCGGCTGCACGTCGCCGCTTTCGGTACACACCGTCAACGGATGCCGGACCGCCTTCACGCCCACGCGCTGAATCGGAATCTGGCGGGTATCCACCGTGCTCTGCACGTCGGGCATCACGAAGGCGGGATTCATCTGGTTCATCTTGTTCAATCCTTGTAAGCCGCGCGTTCGACGACGCGCACGCCGCGTCATGCGGCAGCCGGAAAAGCAACATGGGCCCGCAGGCCCATGTTTTCCGCATCAATGAAGACCGGTTGCGCCAGTCGCACCGACGCCGCCCGCAGGCGGCGCCAGCTTATGCGACGCGCTTCGCCTGACCGGCGACGTCGGCCGCCGGATTCAGAAAGCGTTCGCGAATCGATTTCGCGATACCCGCGCCGTCGAGGCCGCATTGCGACAGCAGCTTCGCGGGGTCGCCGTGATCGATGAACAGGTCAGGGAGGCCCAATTGTAGTACGGGTCGGATAACCCCACTCTCCATCAGGGCTTCCACGCAGGCCGAGCCCGCGCCGCCCATCACGCAGCCTTCCTCGACCGTGACGAGGTAGTCGTGCGTCTCGGCGAGTTCACGCACGAGCGCCGCATCGACCGGCTTCACGAAGCGCATGTTCGCGACGGTTGCATCGAGTTCCTCTGCCGCGGCGAGCGACGGTGCGACCATCGTGCCGAATGCGAGGATCGCGACGCGCTTGCCTTCCGGCTGCGACGTCTGGCGACGCACTTCACCCTTGCCGAGCGGGATCTCGGTGAATTCCTTCACCGTCGCCACGCCCGTGCCCGCGCCGCGCGGATAGCGCACGGCGGTCGGGTTCGGCTGCTGCAGCGCCGTGTGCAGCATCTGGCGGCATTCGTTCTCGTCGGACGCAGCCATGATCGTCATGTTCGGGATGCAGCGCATGAACGCGAGATCGTACGCGCCCGCGTGCGTCGCACCATCCGCACCGACGAGGCCCGCGCGGTCGATTGCAAACACGACCGGCAGGTTCTGCAGCGCGACGTCGTGGATCAGCTGGTCGTAAGCACGCTGCAGGAACGTCGAGTAGATCGCGACGACCGGCTTGAGGCCTTCGGTCGCCATGCCGCCCGCGAACGTCACCGCGTGCTGCTCGGCGATGCCGACGTCGTAATAGCGATCCTTGAAGCGCTTCTCGAACTCGACCATGCCCGAGCCTTCACGCATCGCCGGCGTGATGCCGACGACACGCGTGTCGCGCTCGGCTTCATCGCACAGCCACTCGCCGAACACCTGCGTGTACGTCTTCTTCGCGGGCGTGGTCGACGGCTTGATGCCTTCGGCCGGGTTGAACTTGCCGGGGCCGTGATAAAGCACGGGATCCGCTTCGGCGAGCTTGTAGCCCTGGCCTTTCTTCGTCACCACGTGCAGGAATTGCGGGCCGCGCAGTTCGCGGATGTTCTGCAGCGTCGGGATCAGCGAATCGAGATCGTGACCGTCGATCGGGCCGATGTAGTTGAAGCCGAACTCTTCGAACAGCGTGGCCGGCACGACCATGCCCTTCGCGTGCTCTTCGAGCTTGCGTGCGAGTTCGAGCACCGGCGGTGCAACGCTCAGTACGCGCTCGACGCCCGCGCGCGCAGCCGCATAGAAGCGGCCCGACATCAGGCGTGCGAGATGGCGATTCAGCGCGCCGACCGGCGGCGAGATCGACATGTCGTTGTCGTTCAGGATCACGAGCACTTTCGCGTCTTCCGACACGCCCGCGTTGTTCATCGCCTCGAACGCCATGCCGGCCGTCATCGCGCCGTCGCCGATCACGGCGATCGAGAAGCGGTCGTCGCCGTTCAGCTGACTGCCGATCGCCATGCCGAGCGCGGCCGAGATCGACGTGCTCGAGTGCGCGGTGCCGAACGTGTCGTATTCGGATTCGCTGCGACGCGGGAAGCCCGAGATGCCGTCCTGCTGGCGCAGCGAATGCATCTGGTCGCGGCGACCCGTCAGGATCTTGTGCGGGTAGGTCTGGTGGCCCACGTCCCAGACGATCCGATCGTTCGGCGTGTTGAACACGTAGTGCAACGCGATCGTCAGCTCGACCGTCCCGAGGTTGGACGACAAATGGCCGCCCGTCTTCGACACACTGTCGAGCACGAACGCGCGCAGTTCATCCGCGAGCGGTTGAAGTTGGCGACGATCGAGGCGGCGCAAATCCGCCGGGTCGTCGATGGTTTTCAGCAAGTCGTACATCGTCGTTCCATTGTAGGAAATCAAACGCGCCCGCATTCTGTTGCACGCACCGTAGCATGTGCGCGGCGGCGGGCTTTCGCGTCAGCTGACCCGGTTCACTACCAGGTCGGCAAGTTCGGCGAGACGCTGTGCGCGTGCGCCGAACGGTTTCAGCGCGTCGTGCGCTTCGGCGCGCAGTTGCGCTGCGAGCTCGCGCGACGCCTCGAGGCCGAGGATCGATACATAGGTCGGCTTGTCATTCGCCGCATCCTTGCCGGCCGTCTTGCCGAGCGTCGCCGAATCGGTCGTGACGTCGAGAATGTCGTCGACGACCTGGAAGGCCAGACCCACGGCCCCCGCGTACACATCGAGCGCAGCCATCGTTTCCGCGGACGGCGTCTCGCCGGCCAGCGCGCCCATCCGCACGGCCGCGCGCAACAGTGCGCCCGTCTTCATCCGGTGCATCGTCTCGAGCTGCTCGCGCGTCAGCTTGAGGCCGACGCTCGCCAGGTCGATCGCCTGCCCGCCGGCCATGCCGATCGAGCCGCTTGCCAGCGCCAGCTCGCGCACGAGCGCAGCCTGCTGCACCGGCGACAGCGCAGCGGCGTCGGTCAGCGCAACGAACGCCTGCGACTGCAGCGCGTCACCGACCAGCAGTGCCGTCGGCTCGTCGTACTGCACGTGCACGGTCGGCTTGCCGCGACGCAGCGCGTCGTCGTCCATGCACGGCATGTCGTCGTGCACGAGCGAGTAGACGTGGATCATCTCCAGCGCCGCTGCCGCCGCATTGCGCGCTGCTTCCGTCGCGCCGGTCAGTTCGCCTGCTGCATGGCACAGCAGCGGGCGAACGCGTTTGCCGCCGCCGAGGACCGCATAGCGCATCGCCTCGTGGAGTTTCTCCGGCACCGCGGTTTCAGCGGGCAAATAGTGGCCGAGTGCGTCCTCGACACGGTCAAGCACAGACCGCATCCATTGTTCGAATGTCATAGATCGTCGTCTTCGCCGTCCGTGGCGGCCGTTCCGGACGAAAGCGGCTTCAGCGTCGCGCCGTCGAGCACGCGAACCTGCTGCTCCACTTTCTCGAGCTGCTGTTGGCAAAACGCAACGAGGGTCGCACCGCGGCGATACGCCGTCAGTGAATCCTCGAGGCTCAGCGCGCCGCCTTCCATCCGGGTAACCAGCGTCTCGAGTTCCGCGAGCGCCATCTCGTAATTGTCCGGCAACGGTTCGGTGCCATTGCCGGGCGGCGTGGCGCCTGGGGATGCGGTTTTCGCCATGGACGAGGGTGTCAAATTTCAAAACAAGTCGGACATTCTACGGCAAAAGAGAATTTTCCGACCTGCCGTCTTGGCACCCGGGTCCATATTCCGGCCCCATCTTCGACACACATTGTGCGCCTTCCGATTGTCGCCCGACAAAAAATTGACACAAATCAGGCACTTAATCCTAGCCTTGCGAGGCGAACCGGGTATAATTCCCCGTTTCCCTAAATCGATTTTTCGATGGTTGGGTTGTTCACTGCTTTCACGCTAACACCGGGAGTGGGAATGTCCAATCTGAGCGACGCGCTTCAGTTGAAGTCGGCTCACAGCCAGCTTCCAGTCACTGCATATTTCGATGAGGCGCTACTCGAGCGCGAGATCGAAACCCTCTTCAAGAAAGGACCTCGTTACGTCGGGCACGAGTTGATGGTGCCCGAGGCGGGGGATTATTTTGCGCTGCCGTCCGAGAAGGAAGGCCGCGTGCTGGTTCGCAACCAGGCGAACCAGATCGAACTGCTGTCGAACGTCTGCCGTCACCGGCAGGCGATCATGCTCAACGGGCGCGGCCACACGCAGAACATCGTGTGCCCGCTGCACCGCTGGACGTACGATCTGGAAGGCGAGTTGCTCGGCGCGCCGCACTTCCCCGACAAGCCGTGCCTGAACCTCGGCAAGAGCCCGCTGCAGAACTGGCAGGGGCTGCTGTTCGAGGCCGAAGGCAGGAATGTCGCGCGCGACCTCGCCAACCTCGGCACGAAGCATCACTTCGACTTCTCCGAGTACCACTTCGATCACGTCGAAGTGCACGAGTGCGACTACAACTGGAAGACGTTCATCGAGGTCTACCTCGAGGATTACCACGTCGTCCCGTTCCACCCGGGCCTCGGCAGCTTCGTGTCGTGCGACGACCTCAATTGGGAGTTCGGCGACTGGTACAGCGTGCAGACGGTCGGCGTGCACAACGCCCTTGCGAAACCGGGCAGCGCGACTTACCAGAAATGGCACGAGCAGGTGCTGAAGTTCCGCAACGGCGTGCCGCCGGAGTTCGGCGCGATCTGGATGGTCTACTACCCGGGCCTGATGATCGAGTGGTATCCGCACGTGCTCGTCGTGTCGTGGCTGATTCCGCAAGGCCCACAGAAGACGACCAACATCGTCGAGTTCTATTACCCCGAGGAAATCGCGCTGTTCGAACGCGAATTCGTCGAGGCGGAACGCGCCGCCTATATGGAAACGGCCGTCGAGGACGACGAGATCGCGATGCGGATGGACGCAGGCCGCCGTGCGCTGATGGCACGCGGCGAGTCGCAGGTCGGCCCGTACCAGAGCCCGATGGAAGACGGCATGCAGCACTTCCACGAGTTCCTGCGCCGCCACCTCGGCGACATCTGACAACCGGTGCGGCGCTTTGACGCTGCATGGCATCCGGCAGACGAAAAGACGGGCTTCGGCCCGTCTTTTTTTGTTTAGACTTGGAATGTCAGGCCATTCGCACTCCAGGGAGCCGTCATGCCACACACTCACTACACCACGCTCATCTCCGCCGCCAATCTCGCCGAGCGCCTGGCGGCGGCGCCCGGCAGCGTCGCACTGTTCGACTGCCGCTTCGATCTCGTCGATCCCGCTGCGGGCGAAGCCGCGTATGCGGCCGGCCATCTCCCCGGCGCCCAGTACCTCCATCTCGACCGCGACCTGTCGGGCCGCAAGACGGGCACCAACGGCCGCCATCCGCTGCCGACCCGCGACGCACTCGCCACGCTGCTCGCGAGCCGCGGCCTCAAGCAGGGCCAGCAGGTCGTCGCGTACGATGCGCAAGGCGGCGCCTATGCGGCGCGCCTGTGGTGGCTGCTGCGCTGGCTGGGCCACGATTCGGTTGCCGTGCTCGACGGCGGCCTGCAGGCCTGGGAGGCAGCCGGCCAGCCGCTGGCAACCGACGCACCGAAACCGGCCGCCGGCGATTTCCGCGCGGCGACGCCGCTCGAATCGACGGTCGACGCAGCAGCCGTGCTCGCCAATGTGAATGCACCCACGCGTGTCGTGATCGATGCGCGCGCACCCGATCGCTACCGCGGCGAAAACGAAACGATCGATCGCGTGGGCGGCCACATCCCCGGCGCACGCAACCGCTTCTTCAAGGACAACCTGACCGCCGACGGCCGCTTCAAGACCGGCCATGAACTGCGCGAGGCGTTTTCCGCCGTGCTGGCAGGCACCGAACCGAACCGCGTGATCCTGCAATGCGGCTCCGGTGTCACCGCATGCCACAACGCGCTTGCGCTGGAGGTTGCAGGCCTGCACGGCGCGTCGCTGTATCCGGGCTCGTGGAGCGAATGGAGCGCCGACCCGTCGCGGCCGATCGCAACCGGCCCGACGCCGTAAGCGCCGACGCGGCGCAGTCGTAACGAAGCGGCGGCATGTGCCGCCGCTTGCCGTTTACATCACGCCGTAGTGGCGAAGCCACGCGATCGCGCGCTTCCAGCTCTCTTCCGCATCGGCCTTCACATAGCTCGGCCGGTAATCGGCAAAGAACGCGTGACCGGCATCCGGATACACGACGATCTCCGATTCGCGCGCGAGCTTCGAATCGCTCGCCTGGATAGCCTTGCGCATGTCCGCAAGCGAAGCCTGCGTGATGTTCGCATCCTTCTCGCCATACAGCCCGAGCACCGGCACCTTCAGCATCGATGCATGATCGACCGGGTTGAACGGCGTCATCTCGTCGGTCTTGCCTTCGACGAACCCGTACCATGCGACGGCCGCACGCACGTGCGGATTGTGCTCCGCGTACAGCCAGCTCTGGCGGCCGCCCCAGCAGAACCCGACCACGCCGAGACGCGACAGGTCGCCGCCGTTCTTCCCGGCCCACGCGACGGTCGCATCGAGATCCTCGGTCACCTGCCGGTCCGGCACCTTGCTGACGATGTGCTCGACCAGATCCTTGATCGTCGGATACTTCGCCGCATTGCCCTGCCGCGCGAACAGGTCCGGCGCGATCGCGAGATAGCCGAGCTTCGCGAAGCGGCGGCAGACATCGGCGATGTGCGCGTGCACGCCGAAGATCTCGTGGATCACGATGACGACCGGCAGGTTCGTCTTGTCCTTCGGTTGTGCGCGATACGCGGGCACGCTCGCGTCGCCCGAGCGGATCTCGACGGTGTCGACGTCCAGCCCTTCGCTGTCGGTCGTGACCGTCTGCGCCGACACGGGCAGCACGGCCGCCGCGAAGGCACCGCCCAGCGCGGCCTGCATGAACTTGCGGCGCGAGAAAGGAACGTGGGGAACCAGGCTGTCGACTTCGGGTTTCAACATGAATGCACTCCTCGATTGGGCGCCGCCGTCACGATCACGGACACGGCATGACGGGGCATCGCGCCGGCGCGCGGCGCGGATGTTGCGGCGGTTGGCACCCCGCCGCAAACGGAAACCCGGACACGATGCCTAATAATCCGTTGTCACGTCAACTGTCGGATATGTAAGACTCGATTACGGCATGTTGATTCGACACGTCGATCGTCACGCAAAAACCCTCCAGCGGCCCGTCGAATCGCGATGCAACAAACCGCCTGTCGATCGCCGTTGCGCGATCGGATGCTTGCGAATTGAAACGAAAAGCACGCGGTCGATATTGCCCGTCACGCGCAGGCACGGCAGCCCGGCTACCCGCAATGAACAACGGGCGAAGACTGCGCACGACGTGCGCACTCCCCGCCCGCTTCCCGCGCGAACGCGCGCTCAGTGCAGCTTGACGCGCGGCAGCGTCGTGCGCCGCAGCCAGTGCGCGACCGTGTCGAGCATCATCCGCGGATAGCCGTGCAGCGCGGCGATGTGCATCCGGTACAGCGACATGTACATGAAGCGTGCGAACAGCCCTTCGATCAGCATGTTGCCGCCGATCAGCCCGCCCATCAGGTTGCCGACCGCGCTGAAATGGCCGAGCGACACGAGCGAGCCGAGGTCGCGATACGTGAATTCGGGCAGCGGGCGCCCGTCGAGCCGGCAGCCGATTGCCTTCAGCAGGAAGTTCGCCTGCTGGTGCGCAGCCTGCGCGCGCGGCGGCACGTTGCGCTCGTTGCCGGGCCATGCACAAGCCGCACAATCGCCTAGCGCGAACACGTTGTCGTCGGTAAAGGTCTGCAGCGTGCGGCGCACGTCGAGCTGGCCGAGCTTGTTGACCTGGAGACCATCGAGATTGGCGAGCACGGACGGCGCCTTGATGCCCGCGGCCCAGACCGTCAGGTCGGCACGCACCGTCTTGCCGCTCGCCGTATGGACGGCCCCGGGTGCCACCTCGGTCACGCGCTCGGCGAGCATCAGCCGCACGCCGATCTTTTCGAGCAGTTCGGCTGTCGCCGACGACACGCGCTCCGGCAACGCCGGGAGGATCCGCGGCCCCGATTCGATCAGCACGATGCCGACGTCGTGTCGCGGGTCGAGCTTGTGCAGCCCGTAGGCCGACAACACCTGCGCGGTGTTGCGCAGCTCGGCGGACAGCTCGACGCCGGTCGCGCCGCCGCCGACGATCGCGACCTGGATGCGCGGCTCGGCCGCTTCACCCGGCGCGGTCGGCGCCGGCGGCTGATGCTCGGCGCGCATGCACGCGGCGATCAGCCGCTTGCGGAAGCGCTCGGCCTCGCCAACGGTGTCGAGCGCAATCGCGTTTTCCGCCGCGCCCTGCACGCCGAAGAAGTGAGTCGTGCTGCCGATCGCGATCACGAGCGTGTCATATTCCAGCTCGCGCGCCGGCAACAGCTCCTCGCCGTCGCTGTCGTTGATGGGCGACAGCGTGATGCGCTTCGCCGCGCGGTCGAGCCCGGTCAGCCCGCCCTGCTGGAATTCGAAGCCGTGCCAGCGCGCCTGCGCCGCGTACTCGAGTTCCTGCGTGAACGGGTCCATGCTGCCGGCCGCGACCTCGTGCAGCAGCGGTTTCCAGATGTGGGTCGGATTGCGGTCGACGAGCGTGACAAGCGCCCGCGCAGAACGATTGCCGCGCGCGCCGTAACGGTCGCCGAGCCGCGTCGCCAGTTCCAGGCCGCCCGCGCCTCCGCCTACGATGATGATCCGATGCATCTGTTCCCCCTTTGCGATTCGAAACTGCTGCCGCCGGACAGTGCGAACGCAATGCATTCGCGCGACCCGGTGGATTAACCGGTTCGGACATCATCGATGTGCAGTTCGAAGCACTTCGATGTTTCCAACCCCGGAACGCGGGGCGCGCATGCCCCCGTGTCAATGACATGCATTGTCCGGGAGCTTGCGCGTTGACCACAAGCAAACCATCTCGATATTCAGCATCCCTGCAACAATATGCCGCAGGAATCGGGAACCGCGCGGCGGTGCGTCAGTGTGCCTCTTCCCAGTTCGCGCCGGCGCCCACTTCGGCAACCAGCGGCACCTTCAGCTTCGCCACGCCGCACATCATTTCCGGCAGTTTCTCGCGCACCAGCGACAGTTCACCGTCGGGTACCTCGAGCACCAGTTCATCGTGCACCTGCATGATCATCCGCGACGCCAGCTTGTCACGCGTGAGCCAGTCGTCCACCGCGATCATCGACAGCTTGATCAGGTCGGCCGCCGTGCCCTGCATCGGCGCATTGATTGCCGCACGCTCGGCCGCCTGGCGGCGCGGGCCATTGCCCCCGTTGATCTCCGGCAGCCACAGGCGGCGACCGAAAACGGTTTCGACGTAGCCCTTCTCCTTCGCTACCGAGCGCGTGTCTTCCATGTACTGCGCGACGCCCGGGTAGCGGGCGAAGTAGCGGTCGATATAGAGCTTCGCCGCATCGCGCGTGATGCCGAGGTTCGATGCGAGCCCGAACGCGCTCATCCCGTAGATGAGCCCGAAGTTGATCACCTTCGCAATCCGGCGCTGGTCGGAATTGACCTCCAGCGGCGTCACGCCGAACACCTCGGCGGCCGTCGCGCGGTGGATGTCCTCGCCCTGCGAGAACGCGCGCAGCAGCGACGCGTCGCCCGAGATGTGCGCCATGATCCGCAGTTCGATCTGCGAATAATCGGCCGACACGATCCGGTGGCCCGGCGACGCGATGAATGCCTCGCGGATCCGCCGGCCCTCGGCCGTGCGCACCGGAATGTTCTGAAGATTTGGATCATTCGACGCAAGGCGGCCCGTGACCGCCACGGCCTGCGCGTAATTCGTGTGCACGCGGCCCGTGGACGGGTTCACCATGCGCGGCAGCTTGTCGGTATAGGTCGACTTCAGCTTCGACAGCCCGCGATGCTCGAGCAGCAGCTTCGGCAGCGGGTAGTCCTCGGCCAGCTTCTGCAGCACTTCTTCGTCGGTCGACGGCGCGCCGCTCGGCGTCTTTTTCACGACCGGCAACTGCAGCTTTTCGAAGAAGATCTGCCCGATCTGCTTCGGCGAGCCGAGATTGAATTCGCCGCCCGCCAGTTCGTACGCCTGCGCTTCGAGCTCGATCAGGCGCGTCGCGATTTCGGTGCTCTGCGCCTGCAGGCGCGCATCGTCGATCAGTACGCCCGTGCGCTCCATCTTGCGCAACACGAGCGACACGGGCATCTCGATCTCGCGGTACACGTGCAGGAGGCCCGGTTCGCGCGCAACCTGCGGATACAGCGCGTGATGCAGCTGCAACGTGATGTCCGCATCTTCGGCCGCGTATTCGGCGGCCTGCGTGAGCGCGACTTCGTCGAAACCGATCTGCTTCGCGCCCTTGCCGGCCACGTCTTCATACTTGATCGTCTTGACGCCCAGATGACGCAGCGCAAGGCTGTCCATGTCGTGCGTGCGATGCGATTCGACCACGTACGATTCGAGCAGCGTGTCGTGCTCGATGCCGTTCAGCGCGATGTCGTAGTTCGCGAGCACCTGCGCGTCGTACTTCAGGTGCTGGCCGACCTTCTTGCGATCGGCCGATTCGAGCCACGGCTTCAGGCGCGCGAGCACTTCGTCGAGCGGAAGCTGCTCGGGCATGTCGGGGCCGCGATGCGCAACCGGCAGGTACGCCGCCTTGCCGGGCTCGACCGAGAACGACAGGCCGACCAGCCGCGCGAGCATCGGGTCGAGCGAGGTCGTCTCGGTGTCGAACGCGGTCAGTGCGGCCGCGTCGATCTTCGCGAACCACGCGTCGAACTGCTCCCAGGTCTGGATCGTGTCGTATTCGCGCACGATGTCGGCCGCCACCACCGGCGCCGGCTCGCCTTCCGGCGCATCCGCGCCGCCGCCTTCCGCCGGCGCGCTGTCGACTTCGCGCAGCCAGGTCTTGAAGCCGTAGCGCGCGAAGATGTCACGCATCAGGTCGCGCGCTTCGCCGTCGCTCTTCAGCGACGCTTCGATCGATTCGAGATGCGGCGTGAGATCGCAAGCCGTCTCGACGGTCACGAGCGTGCGGCCGAGCGGCAGGAAGTCGAGCGCGCGGCGCAGGTTGTCGCCGACCACACCCTTGATCTCGCCCGCATGCGCGATCACGCCGTCGAGGCTGTCGTACTGCGCCAGCCATTTCACGGCCGTCTTCGGCCCGCACTTCTCGACGCCCGGCACGTTGTCGACGGTGTCGCCGATCAGTGCGAGGTAGTCGATGATGCGCTCGGGCGGCACGCCGAACTTCGCGATCACGCCGTCGCGGTCGAGCGTCTCGTTGGTCATCGTGTTGACGAGCGTGACGTGGTCGGTGACGAGCTGCGCGAGATCCTTGTCGCCGGTCGACACGACTACGTTCATCCCGTGCCGCTCGGCTTCGCGCGCGAGCGTGCCGATCACGTCGTCGGCCTCGACGCCTTCGACCATCAGCAGCGGCCAGCCGAGCGCACGCACGGCGCCGTGGATCGGTTCGACCTGCAATGCGAGGTCGGGCGGCATCGATGGACGGTTTGCCTTATAGTCGGCATAAAGGTCGTCACGGAACGTCTTGCCCTTTGCATCGAACACGCAAGCGCTATACTCTGCACTGACTTCCTTGCGCATACGGCGCAGCATGTTGATGATTCCGTAGAGCGCTCCGGTCGGCTCCCCGCCAGGGCCACGCAAATCAGGCATCGCATGGTAAGCCCGATACAGATAGCTCGAACCGTCAACCAATAGCAGGGTCTTACCTTCCAGATTTCGTTCTTCAGGCATTATGAACAAGAGAAAAGTGATTCCGAGTCTGCGTTCGCTCGCAGATCAAGAACGCGCGACGGCCAAGAAGGCCCGCGCATCGTGGCAGATGTTCACGATTATGGCAGAGTTTATCGAGGCGACCGAGTACCTGTCGGAGATCCGCCCGGCTGTCAGCATCTACGGTTCTGCCCGCCTCAAACCCGATACGCCGCACTACAAGCTTGCCGCGCAGATCGCGCGCAAGCTGTCCGACGCCGGATTCGCCGTGATCTCCGGCGGCGGCCCCGGCATCATGGAAGCCGCGAACAAGGGCGCGCACGCCGGTAAAGCGCCGTCGGTCGGCCTGAACATCGAGTTGCCGCACGAACAAGCCGGCAACCACTACCAGGACATCTCGCTGCGCTTCCGCCACTTCTTCACGCGCAAGGTCACGTTCGTGAAGAATTCGGATGCGGTGATCGTGATGCCGGGCGGCTTCGGCACGCTCGACGAGCTGTCGGAAGTGCTCACGCTGATCCAGACGAAGAAATCGCGCCTCGTGCCGATCATCCTCGTCGGCAGCGAGTTCTGGAAGGGGCTGCTGCAGTGGTTCCGCGACCAGCTCATTCCGATGGGCCTGATCAATCCGGAAGACATGGACCTGATGCAGGTGATCGATGATCCCGACCAGGTGCTCGACGCCGTGCTCGCGTTCTACGAGGACAGCGGCGAGGAAGAAGGTTCGGACGATGAAGGCCATCCGCCGCGCCCGGACGAAGACCGGATGTTCTACCTGTAATCCATCCGTGACGACTGCCGGCCCGACGGCCGGCGTACCGCTTCCCGCGCGGCAGGCATGGCGATCGCGCCACCTGCCGCGTGTCACTTTGTAACGCGCGATTAATCGCGCTTCGCGATCGTGCGCCGCGGAATGTCAAATCCGCACCGCCGGTGCCGTGCGACGCACGCGCCATCGTCCGTACATGTGGGCCGCCATTGTCAAATGACGCGGCCCGACGCCCACACCCTGCGCCTGCCGGCCGCCAATCCGCCGTAACAAACCCGCCTCGCGTTTTCCGTCGCGCGCCAGCACACTTCATGTGTCGGTGCGGCGTTTCCCCCGGTGGAACGATCCCCCCTCGCTTCCATCGTGTCGCACCGACCCTCTACAACGACATCACGGAAAAGAACATGCAACGCTCGCTGATCGCCCTTGCCTTAGCCGGCCTCGGCCTTTCGCTGTCCGGCCTCGCCCACGCCGTCAACGTCGACGTCAACATCGGCACGCCCGCACCGGTCGTCGTCGCGCCCGCGCCCGTCATGGTCGCCCCGGCGCCCGCGGTGATCGTCGGCTGGCATGGCGATCGTTACTACGACGGCCACCGCTACTGGGAACGCCGCGAGTGGGAAGACCATCAGCGTCATCATGGTCACGATGATCGCGGCTATCACTGCCCGCCGGGACATGCGAAGAAGGGTGAGTGCTGAGTCACACCGCTCGGCCGCTCGACCTACACAAGGCCGCCCGTGCGCTTCGGCGCCGGGCGGCCTTTTGATTTTCGACTGCTGCCGACATGAAGACGGGCGAGCGTGAAGCGATGATGCGCAGCCGCCCGGAGGCGCGCCCGCGATCAGGCACGTGTCATGCCGACGCTTCCGCAAACGAAAGCGATGCAAGATCCGGATGCGCGCCAAGCCGGTCGGCGAGGAAATCCATCAGCAAACGGCTCCTCCGCGGCAGGTGCATGCGCTGCGGCATGCACAGGTGGAGGCCATAACGGCAGGTCACGTGCCGGGTCAGCAGCGGCACGAGACGTCCCTCGCGAATGTGCGCGTGAACCGAATAGCCGAAGAACTGGCCGATCGCGGCGCCGCTCAGCACCGTGTCCAGTTCCGCATCGATGTCGTTGGTCGCGATGAACGGGTCGATCTGTCGTGTGTCGACACGACCATCAACCAGGAATTCCCACGGAAACGGCTTGCCCGTGCGCGGATAAAGGAATGCGGTGCAACGATGATCGCGCAGCGCGTCGATCGTCTGCGGCTCGCCGTGGCGACGCAGATACGCGGGCGCCGCGCAGACGATCAACTGCAGATCGGCGATGCGCCGCGCCACGAGCCCGCTGTCGGGCAGGTTGCCGGTCCGCACGGCGATGTCGATCCGCTGTTCGACGATGTCGGCCATGTCGTCGCTGACGATCAGTTCGGCCGTGACGCCCGGCTGCCGGTCGCAGAATTCGCCGAGCAGCGGCGCGAGAAAGCGTCGGGCCAGCGAATACGGCGCCGCAACACGGATCGTGCCGGCCGCCTGCGCCCGATCGTCGTCGAGCATGCGCAGCGCGCTCTCCAGTTCCCCGACAGCGCCGCGGCACTGTGCCAGCAGGCGTTCACCTTCGAGCGTCAGCACGATCCCGCGCGTCGAGCGCTGGAGCAGCCGCACGTTCAACAGCGCCTCCAGCGCTGCGACCTGCTTGCTGGCCGCTTGCGGCGTCATGCCCAGTTCGCGGGCGCCCGCGCTGATGCCGCCCGCGGCCGCGATACGGACGAATACCGTCAGCGCCTTCAACCGATCCATTCGCAGCTCCCGTCAAACCCGGAACGCCCGGGCAATCGTCCATGGCATCGCAACGCCTGCCCGACCGGTTGAATCGGTTTCAACCGGTCGGGTGCTATTCGCGCGGCACCCTGCTTCGCACAATGGCGCTGTCTTCGATACCCGTGGCCAAACGGCCCGCCGCCATGAACACACTTACATTTTCAGCCGTTTCGCGAACCGTGTTCGCGGCTGCATTGATCGTCGCTGGTTCGCCGCGTGCAACCGCGCAGGAAGCGGACGCGGGTGGTCGCGTGACCGAGACGGTACTGCTGCGAACCACGCATGCGTGGGACGGCTCGCGGTATCGCGCCTACCCGTCAGGACAACCGGAGATCTCGGTCGTACGCTACACGATTCCGCCGCACGCGGTATTGCCGTGGCACACGCATCCGTCGATCAACATCGGCTACGTGCTGTCGGGCCACCTGACCGCCGTGCGCCGCAGCGACGGCAAGCGGCTGGCGCTCGGCCCCGGCGACGTGGTGCCGGAAATGGTCGACGGCGCCCATCGCGGGGAAACCGGTGACGAGCGCGCCGAACTGATCGTGTTCTACGCCGGCTCGCCCGGCACGCCCCTGACGGTGCCCGACCACCAGGACTAAGCACCTCGACCATGCGCCGGCCCGCCGGCCAGCTTGCTTCCGCTTACATGGAGCCACTCTCGTCATGCCTGATTCACGAAGCTCGTCATCCTCTCCCGCCACGACGCGGCCCCGGCTCGACGGACGCGTCGCGCTCGTCACCGGCGGCGGCACCGGCATCGGGCGGGCGGCC
>NZ_JAAGPB010000391.1:0-8341 GCF_017104585.1 Burkholderia sp. Ac-20392 | reverse complement strand
TGAGCGCGACGAACAGCAACGTGGCCTCGCTGTCCACGTCGACCTCGACCGCGATCAACTCGCTGTCGACGGGCCTGAGCTCGACGAACAGCAACGTCAACTCGCTGTCGACGTCGACCTCGACCGGCATCGGCTCGCTGTCCACCGGCCTGAGCACGACGAACAGCAACGTGGCCTCGCTGTCGACTGGCGTGACGAACATCAACAACACGTTGAACTCGCTGTCGACGACGATCAACAACAACACGACGCGCGCCGCCAACAACAACGGCATCGCGGCCGACATGAACGGCAAGGGCACCGACGTCCCGACCGTCACCGCGGGTTCGAACTCGGTGGCGATCGGCGCGAATTCGACGGACGGCGGCCGCTCGAACGTGGTGTCGGTCGGCAGCGACACGCAGCAGCGCCAGATCACGAACGTCGCACCGGGTACGCAAGGCACCGACGCGGTGAACGTGAACCAGCTGACGCAGGTGCAGACGACGCTGTCGACGGCACTGTCGGGCCAGCAGGCGCAGATCAACTCGCTGGGTTCGCAACTGCAGCAGACCGACCAGATGGCGAAGCAGGGTATCGCGGCCGTCGGCGCGATGGCGTCGATCCCGCAGCTCGATCGCGACGCCAACTTCGGGATGGGCGTAGGCACGTCGACCTTCCTCGGCCAGAAGGCCATGGCGGTCAACATGCAGGCTCGCATCACAGACAACCTGAAAGCGTCGATCAACGGTGGCTTCAGCGGTGGTCAGAAGGTGATCGGCGCCGGCATGCTGTACCAGTGGAAGTAATCGCATGGGGATGCACGGCCGACGGAAAGCCCGGAGTGGAAGCCGGGCTGTATCAGCAGGCACTGAGATCTTGAGTGCGTGCATGGGAGATTGCTGTGGATGGTACGGCCGTGCGTTGCAGGACGGGTGATCTTGTCGAAGACGCGGAGCGTGGATTGGTTCGGAAAGAGTTCTTTTTCGTTTATCAACCCAAGCTCCGCGTTCAGACCGGATTGCTGTCCGGATTCGAGTCGTTGATACGCTGGCATCATCCGGAGCATGGCATGTTGATGCCGGCGGCGTTCATTGACCTTGTCGAGAATTCGCATCTGACATGCCGGTTTACGGATTATGTGATCGAGGAGTCCGTGCGGGTGCTCGCCAGTTGGGCTGCGCTTGGATATGGCGATTTATCCCTGTCGGTCAATTTGCCCGCTCGCGAGATTACGCGGCCGGAGATGGCAAGAAGACTGGCGCTTGTTCTGGATTCCTATGCCGTCTGTGCCGGGAATCTTCAAATTGAATTGACGGAGTCCGTTGATCCAGGCCCGATCGATGCGCTTGCCGCTGCCGTTGCATCGATTCGGGATCTTGGCGTGAGTGTCGCAATCGACGATTTTGGTTCGGGATGCTGGTCACTGACCAAATTGCATTGCCTGGCAGTCGACACACTCAAGCTGGATCGATCCTTCATGCGCGACGTTCATGAAAATTCTGAATCGAGGACCATGGTCGAAACGCTCGTCGAGCTCGGGACCCGCTTGAAGAAGAACGTCGTTGTGGAAGGTGTCGAAACCAGGGCTCAGTTCGAATGGCTGAAAGCAATGGCGCAGATCGATTGCCAGGGATACTACATCTCCGAACCCATTCGAGAGGAGCAGATGGATGGGTTGATCGAAAGGTGTGGAATTCCGCGGTGAAGGGCGGCGCCGCCACTCGGGGTGGGTAGGGGCGGCAGGCGTGCGGTGATGTCTTGCCGTGTGTCTCGCGGGTGACTCGTTGTTTCCACGGTGTGGTCCGATCGACATCGGCGGTGTGCCCGAACGATCTCTTCGGAAACGATGACGTCGGCCGATATCGGCATGTACACGATCGAGCTTGCGCAGTAGCTGCCGGATAGGCGCGCATGCTCGATTCATCGACGACACGCGATCGAACGTGCTGCGTGGCGCGCCAAGAGGCACGGCACAACCATGGGTCGATTTCGTCAATCGAAACCGAAAAGTGCCATCAGACGGCTGCTCGCGAGTGATGCGGCTCAAAGTCGCGAGTAAAGCAATCTCGCGTAAATGCGTCGATATAGTCAATCATCATGTCGGATGTGCGCCCGGCTTCCTGCTCGTCGCCGTCAGCGACTGCGCGCGCGACTCTCGTGTGCTGCAGGCTCGCCGCCGGCAAATCATCCAGCTTCTTGTGATGCATGAAGTAAAAGCGCCGGGACAGTGCATGTAACGGCGCAATAGCCTCGGCAGCGAACCGATTCCGGGAGAACTGCGCGATGAGCTGATTGAGCGTGTAGACGCATCTCAAATAGGCGACGACGTCTCGTGCTTCGCCAGCCGCGTCGAGTTTCCTGGCGACGTCGCGGATCTGCTCGCGCTCCTCGGGTAACGCCCGCCGTGCAGCGCGTTGTGCAATGAGCCGTTCGAGTTCACGACGCGTTTCGAGCACGAGCAATTGATCGTGAATGTTCGGCACGGTGATCATGATGCCGTGTCGAGGAACGATCTGCAGCAGATGCGATGCAGCCAATCGTTGTGCGGCCTCGCGAACCGGTGTTCTCCCCGTATTCAGCTTCTCTGCGAGCGATGCCTCGGACCACACGCTGCCGGGCGCAAGCTCAAGCGTGACGATGAGCTCCTCGAGTTTCTGGTGAGCCTGTTCGGCAAGGGTGCTGCCCGTCAGTCCGTTCATGTGCCTGAGTGATTGCCAGAGGAATATCACTAACATATTAGTCCGGTCGCCCCCTGATTTCAACTCGGCGCTAAAAAGGGGCAAGGTCGACAAACGGGTTTACCCCTCTTTGATCTTCGGCGGGTGTTTCGATATTCTACTGATATGTTAGTAACATCTAAGTGACATGCCTGACGGTGGGATGAGTCGTGCCGTGCCACGCGACGGTGAATCTCCCGATGGGCTGACTGCTCGCGAGGCCAGCGTGAGTGCCTTCAATCTGGGTGCCGGCGTGCCCGGCAGTCTCGCGATGTTCTGCGTGCGACTGTCTGCCAACCCGCCGCGGGCGCCGTTCGTTTGCGTTCGAGGCAGAACCGGGGCGCGCTTTTAAAAAACAGGGTGACGGACAGGGTTGGAAGGCGGTGTGTTGTCGAGGCTTTGCGGTTGGCGTTGAGGCGGGATTGGTTTAAATCGATCGCATTTATTAAATAAGAAACCATCATGTTCATGCCTGTGTATTCGGGCGATCGATTTGGAGTGCGATGAAAATCATTCGAGTCGATGAAGGCTGGGGGTGTTATGAGTATCTTGTTAGTGGAAGGCGATCCGGACCAGGCGTCCGCCTTTGAAAGGGCGCTACGAGGATCAAATCGGGAAATTTTCCGGGTGTGCGATAGCGCGCGAGCTGTTCATTTTCTGAAGAAGGAGATGGTCGACCTCATCGTGCTCGATTGGCGAATTCCGGATGCCAACGGCCTCAATCTGCTGCACTGGATTCGGGCTAATGTCGGGGACGAACCGGGTGTTTTGTTCCTGGCCGCGAGAACGCTTGAGGCAGATGTCGCCGCTGCGCTGGACGCAGGCGCCGACGAGTACATCGGCAAGCCGTTCCGCGAGATCGAGCTGGCGGCTCGCGTCAATGCGCTGTTGCGTCGAAAGGCCCGCAACAAGAAACTCGATAGCAGGGTCGAGGTCGGGGCGTATGTCTTGAATCCGCTTGCGCGTACGATCGCCGTGCATGGAAAAATCATCGATTTGACGGCGAAGGAATTTGCGCTGGCGACTTTCCTGTTCAACAACATCGGGAGCGTACTTTCCCGGGATTCCTTGTCGACGCTGGCTTGGGGGCGAGCGCTGGATGGAACATCGCGGAGTCTCGACACCCACATCTATCGACTTCGACAAAAACTGGCGCTTCGTCCCGAGAACGGGCTTCAATTGAGCGCCGTATATACGCATGGCTACCGGCTCGATACCGTCGATGAGATCTCGATGGCAAGGCATTTGGTCGTTCCCGGCCAGGCGTCGCAGCGTGCCATCTCCGAGAGTCCCGTCTCCGCGCTGGCATAGAACATTCCGGAAGATTCGTCCGGTGAATGACGTGGAGTTGATCCGGGCTGCTCATGGCCGTTATCGGGCCGGCAGCTTGGCTTTGCACCCGTGATCACACGGATCCGATGCGTGACGTATCGACGACCGGGACGTTCGGGGCTGGCGAGTGCGCGCGTGTCGCGGCGCGTCCGCATCGTGACCACGGCGGAGTGTCCGGGCCCCATTTAATTTGCCCGCGTTCGCCCAGATACGCGGGATTTCCCTGAGGTATCGTTGCCCTTGGGGAATTTCCCGTGACGAAGGGTCATGTCAGCGGCTCGCGGCATCCTCCCGGCTCCGTCGGAGGTCGATCGCTCGTCATGGTAAGTTATTGTTTTTGCTGGGCATATCGTCGCTTGCCTTGCTTCGCCCCGATCGTGTCGGGCTCACGCGCAAGTGAGCCACGCTCAAGGTCGGGCGAGCCTTGCCGCCCCGAAAAAAACCGCAAACCCCCCTTCTTGAATTTGTCAAAACCCGTCCATATAATTAGCACTCGCTGCACGAGAGTGCTAACAATTCTCTGCCGGGCGATAAGCTAGGCAGATTCCCTAAGCGTTCTTCAATCTCAGTCAAGAGAGGAGTGAATATGAACCTTCGTCCTTTGCACGATCGCGTGATCGTCAAGCGCCTGGATCAGGAAACCAAGACCGCCTCGGGCATCGTGATCCCCGACGCCGCTGCTGAAAAGCCGGACCAGGGCGAAGTCCTGGCCGTCGGCCCGGGCAAGCGCGACGACAAGGGCGCCCCGATCGCGCTCGACGTGAAGGTCGGCGATCGCGTCCTGTTCGGCAAGTACGCAGGCCAGACCGTGAAGGTCGACGGCAACGAACTGCTGGTCATGCGCGAAGAAGACATCATGGCCGTGGTCAACGCCAAGTAAGCGTCCACCGACGGTACATATTCCCAAGAATTCAAGGAGTTAGAAGATGGCAGCTAAAGACGTCGTATTCGGCGATTCCGCCCGTTCGAAGATGGTCGAAGGCGTGAACATTCTCGCCAACGCAGTCAAGGTCACGCTGGGTCCGAAGGGCCGCAACGTCGTGCTCGAGCGCAGCTTCGGCGGCCCGACGGTCACCAAGGACGGTGTGTCGGTCGCGAAGGAAATCGAGCTGAAGGACAAGCTCCAGAACATGGGCGCGCAAATGGTCAAGGAAGTGGCTTCCAAGACCAGCGACAACGCAGGCGACGGCACGACGACGGCAACCGTCCTCGCGCAATCGATCGTTCGCGAAGGCATGAAGTACGTCGCATCGGGCATGAACCCGATGGACCTGAAGCGCGGCATCGACAAGGCAGTCGCAGCGGCTGTCGAAGAGCTGAAGAAGATCAGCAAGCCGTGCACGACGAACAAGGAAATCGCACAGGTCGGCTCGATCTCGGCGAACAGCGACACGTCGATCGGCGATCGCATCGCTGAAGCGATGGACAAGGTCGGCAAGGAAGGCGTCATCACCGTCGAAGACGGCAAGTCGCTGGCAGACGAACTCGACGTCGTCGAAGGCATGCAATTCGACCGCGGCTACCTGTCGCCGTACTTCATCAACAACCCGGAAAAGCAAGTCGCCGTCCTCGACAACCCGTTCGTGCTGCTGCACGACAAGAAGGTGTCGAACATCCGTGATCTGCTGCCGGTACTCGAGCAAGTCGCGAAGGCTGGCCGTCCGCTGCTGATCATCGCTGAAGACATCGAAGGCGAAGCGCTCGCAACGCTGGTCGTCAACAACATCCGCGGCATCCTGAAGACCGTTGCGGTCAAGGCACCGGGCTTCGGCGATCGTCGCAAGGCGATGCTGGAAGACATCGCGATCCTGACCGGCGGCCAGGTGATCGCGGAAGAAACCGGCCTGACGCTCGAGAAGGCAACGCTGGCAGAACTGGGCCAGGCGAAGCGCATCGAAGTGGGCAAGGAAAACACGACGATCATCGACGGCGCAGGCGAAGCCGTGAACATCGAAGCACGCGTGAAGCAAGTGCGCGCGCAAATCGAAGAAGCGACGTCGGACTACGACCGTGAAAAGCTGCAAGAGCGCGTGGCCAAGCTGGCCGGCGGTGTTGCAGTGATCAAGGTCGGTGCTGCGACCGAAGTCGAAATGAAGGAAAAGAAGGCACGTGTCGAAGACGCACTGCACGCAACGCGCGCAGCTGTGGAAGAAGGCATCGTGGCAGGTGGCGGCGTTGCGCTGATCCGCGCTCGCACCGCGATCGCAGGCCTGACCGGCGCTAACGCCGATCAAAACGCCGGCATCAAGATCGTGCTGCGCGCAATGGAAGAGCCGCTGCGCCAGATCGTCACGAACGGCGGCGAAGAAGCCAGCGTCGTGGTGGCGGCAGTTGCTGCAGGTACGGGCAACTACGGCTACAACGCAGCGACGGGCGAGTACGTCGACATGGTCGAGGCTGGTGTTGTCGACCCGACCAAGGTCACGCGTACCGCACTGCAGAACGCAGCTTCGGTTGCAGGCCTGCTGCTGACGACGGACGCAGCTGTTGCTGAACTGCCGAAGGAAGACGCACCGATGCCGGGCGGCATGCCGGGCGGCATGGGCGGCATGGGCATGGACATGTAATCGACTTCGGTCGATGGTGTCCGGAGCGCGCAGCGATGCGCGTTCCAGCCAAAGAAAAAGACCCGCAGCGATGCGGGTCTTTTTTTATGTGCGCGCGAATTGCGATGAGTGCGCAGGGCGGCCGAAGATGTCGCGTCCAAAGGGCGTGACATGGCGCGACAGCGGGGCCTGCCGCGCCGCCGCACGTGCCCTCAATGCCGGTGCGACGTCCTCGGCACCGGGTCGGCCTTCACGGCCGGTGGCGTATCCGAGTCTTCGTTGCTGCGCGCCCAGAAGAACCGGTCGGGCAGGTACGCCCCCATGCCGGGCCGGAACGCGTCGCGCACGGCCTGATACAGGTATTCCTGCGCCTCACGAACCGCTTCGGGCGGCTCCTGGCCGTTCGCGAGCAGTGCCGCGATGGCCGCGCCCAGCGTGTCGGTGATGCCCATCAGCCGGTGCGGCGAGCGATCCCACATGTCCTCGCGGAGCTGGCCTTCCTCGCCGTACAGCGTGTTGACGAGCCGGTGCGAGCCCGTCTCGGACGACAGGATGTACTCGCAGCCCTGCGACAGCAGGTGCGAGACGGCCGCGTCGAGATTCGGCGGCTCGGCGTCGCCGTCCGGCTGCGCGAGCGCGATCAGCGTCGCGTAGTCGGCGACCAGCAGCGTGGTTTGCGGCGCGAGCAGGTCGGCGATCGATTCGCGCAGGTCGTCGGCGGCGAGCACGTGCTCGTCGTCGAGCGTGAAGTCAGGCGCGAGTACGAGCGGCACGCCGTCGTAGTCCGCGACCACCTCGGCGATCGCGCTGACGACTTCCGCACGCGTGGTTGCGCCGATCTTGAACGCGGCGACCGGCATGTCCTCGAGCAGCATGCGCGCCTGGGCGGCGACGACGTCGGGATCGAGCCCCGTCACTTCGTCGCAGGCGGCCGAGTCGCGCACGGTGTAGCCCGTCATGACGGATACGCCGTGACAGCCCATGCTCGCCAGGGTCAACAGATCGGCTTGAATGCCAGAGCCGCCGGTGGGGTCGAACAGGCCGAAGGTGAGGACGATCGGAGGGGCGTTGCTGGACATGTAAAAATGGGGCAAGAGAAAAACGGGAAAGCGACGGGCATGCGGACGGCGAGGCGAAATGGGCGTTTTCGGCCCTGTGTTGCCCGGCAGGCCGCACTTTTCAGCCATTATGCGGCGGAATCCGGCCCGCACGACGGATTTTTTAGCGCAGCGCAACGTAGTCGCGTTACTCCAGCGCGATTGCTAGGCAGTCCGGCCCCGACACGGTACCATCATGGCTCCCGAATTTACCGACTTTCCCGACGCGGCTTAAGATGGAATACAAGAGCTGGATGTGCCTGATTTGTGGCTGGATTTACGACGAAGAAGCCGGGCTGCCGGAAGAGGGCATTGCCCCGGGCACGCGCTGGGAAGACGTCCCGATCAACTGGACGTGCCCTGAATGCGGTGCCCGCAAGGAAGACTTCGAGATGGTCCAGATCTGACCGGACCGTTGGCCCACGGACACACCGCTCAGGCCTCGCATCGACCCGGCGCTCGCGCGTCGAGGCTCGCGCGAGCGACTTGACGATGACAGGCGCGCGTGTCCATGAGGCCAGAACCGGCGAACGTTCCCCACCCTGACGCACTGCCCAACCCGCGCGGCGGGGCCGTGCGTGCGGCCGACGCATGGCTTGCGACGGCCGCCGACGCTTTCGAGCATCTCGACGATGCGGCCGCGCCGCTCTCCGCTGCGGCGGCCGTA
>NZ_JAAGPB010000390.1:0-245 GCF_017104585.1 Burkholderia sp. Ac-20392 | reverse complement strand
GTGATGAGAGTGTTGTCGATGGTGAAGGGGTGAAGAGGGGGGTAGTGAGGTTGGATGAGGAGGAGAGGAGGGAGAACTGGGAAGTGGTGACGTGAGTGAGTGGGTTGCGGAGGATATAGGTGGGGAGAAGTCCACGTGGCGAAGTGACAAGAGGAGGGTTGAGGAAGGAAACAGATGGCAGAGGCAGAAACATGGGGTAAAACTGACGGTGATGGAGGAAAGGTTGTTTTTTTTTTTTCAAGCGG
>NZ_JAAGPB010000389.1:0-8163 GCF_017104585.1 Burkholderia sp. Ac-20392 | reverse complement strand
CCGCCAGCGCGTCCGCGTCGTCCTGCCGTGCATGACGCAGAAGCCGCGCCAGATCGGCCGGCGCCAGCAGCCCCGATCGTTCCGCCCACGCATGCACGGCCGGCCAGTCGACGAGCTTGTCCGCGTCGCGCGTCTTGCCCGTGTCGGCCACCGTGTTGAGGAAGTCGAGCGCCGGATGGCCGCCGACGAAATCGGCTGCACTCCATGCGTGCGCGGGTTGAGCGGGCTCGTGTCGAGTAACCATTTATTTGCACCTATCGGTTTCATACCCGGACAATCCGGAGTAACCTGTTAACAACCAAAACAGGTTAGCACGGAGATACCGATGCTCGAACTCGCCAATCACTTCATTTTCGAAGGCCACCGGATTGCCTGGGGAACGCTCGGCGAAGGCCCGCCGCTCGTGCTCGTGCACGGCACGCCGTTTTCGTCGCAGGTGTGGCGCCGGATCGCACCGTGGCTCGCGCGGCGTCATCGCGTGTTCTTCTACGACCTGCTCGGCTACGGTCAATCCGACATGCCGGACGCGGACGTATCGCTCGGCCGCCAGAACCGGCTGTTCGGCGCGCTGCTCGATGCGTGGAACATTTCGCGCCCGCGGGTGCTCGCGCACGACTACGGCGGCGCAACCGTGCTGCGTGCGCACTTCCTCGACGGCGTCGCCTATGCGGATCTCACGCTCGTGAATCCCGTCGCGATCGCGCCGCAGGGTTCGCCGATCGTGCGCCACGTCGCGCAGCACGAAACCGCCTTCACCGGATTGCCTGCGTATGCGCATCACGCGCTCGTGTCGGCCTATCTCGGCAATGCGGTCGCCCGGCCGCTGAGCGACGACGCGCTGTCGATCTACCGCGCGCCATGGCTCACGCCCGCCGGTCAGGCCGCGTTCTATCGCCAGATCGCGCAGATGCGCCAGCGCTACATCGAGGAAGCCGAGGCGCGTTACGCGCCGCCGGACTTTCCGGTGCGCATCGTGTGGGGCGAGGACGACGCGTGGATTCCGCTCGAACAGGGGCAGGCGCTGGCCGATCGCGTCGCCAACGGCCAGCTGATCAGGGTGCCGCGCGCGGGCCACCTGGTGCAGGAAGATGCGCCGGAGGCGATCGTCGCGGCGGTGCTCGACGCGTCAGGGCAAGGTTGACGCCCGCGGTAGTGCATATCGCTTGTCGCGCGTCGCGTCAGAACACCGGCACGCCCTGCGCGAGCGTCGAGATGAACTTCGCGGTGCGCGGATCGCGCGGGTCGCCGAACAGGTCGCGCGATGCACCGGCCTCGACGACGCGGCCCTCCGCGAGAAACACCGCGTCATGTGCGATCGACGCGGCCAGGCGCAGGTCGTGGGTGGCCATCAGCATCGTCGTGCCTTCGCGTGCGAGCTGGCGCAGCACCTCGACCACTTCGACGGACAACTCCGGATCGAGCGCCGACGTCGGCTCGTCGCATAACAGCACCTGCGGCGACGGTGCGAGCGCACGTGCAATCGCGACGCGTTGCTGCTGGCCGCCCGACAGCGTGCCGGGCCACGCGTCGGCCTTGTCCGCGATCCCGACCTTCTCGAGCAGCGCGAGCGCGCGTTCGCGGGCCCGTTCGCGCGGCCAGCGCTGCACGGTGACGAGCCCCTCCATTACGTTCTGCACGACGCTCAGGTGCGGAAACAACTGAAAATTCTGGAACACCATGCCGGTCTGGCGGCGCACTGCAAACACGGCGTCGCGCGCCGGCCGGTGTGCCGGCGAGAAGTCGATGCGTGCGTCACCCACCGTCAGCGCACCCGCCTCGGGCACTTCGAGCAGATTCACGCAACGCAGCAGCGTGCTCTTGCCGCTGCCGGACGGCCCGATCAGCGCCGTCACGCTGCCGGGCTGCAACGCGAGGTCGATCCCGTGCAACACACGATGTGCGCCGAACGACTTGTCGATGCGTTCGAGCCGGATCATCGCAACTCCGCCTGGAACAGCGCATGTCGGCCGAAGCGAATTTCGAGGCGACGCTGCAGCGTGGACAGCACCGAGCTGAGCAGCAGATAGATCAGCGCGGCTTCCGTATAGAGAATCATCGGCTCGTAGGTCACGGCTGCGATCCGCTGCGCAGCCTGGAAGATCTCCGGCACGGTCAGCACGGCCGCGAGCGACGTGTCCTTCACGAGCGAAATGAACGAATTCGACAGTGCGGGCAGCGCGACGCGCGCGGCCTGCGGCAGGATCGCGCGGCGCAGCGCCTGCGGGCGCGTCATCGCCATCGAGTACGCGGCTTCCCACTGCCCCTTCGGAATCGATTCGATCACGCCGCGGATCACCTCGGCGTTGTACGCGCCGACGTTCAGCGAGAAGCCGATCACGGCAGCCGTCAGCGGATCGAGCACGATGCCGACGCTCGGCAGGCCGTAGAAGATCACGAACAGCTGCACGAGCAGCGGCGAACCGCGAAACAGCCAGATGTAGAAACGTACGGCGGCTTGCGCCCAGCGCGGCCCGAACAGCCTCGTGAGCGCCGCGCCGAATGCGAGCAGCAGGCCGATCGCGAACGACGCGAGCGTGAGCGGCACCGTGAACACGAGCCCCGCAACCAGCAGGGGCCGCAGCGATTCCGCCATCAGATGAAGCCAGGCCGGCATCGTTCAGCCTCGCGTCACGGCTGCGACACGTCGCGGCCGAAATACTTCTGCGAGATCTTCGCGTAGGTGCCGTCGGCCTTGATGTCCGCGAGCGCCTTGTCGATCGCGGCCACCAGCGCGGGGCTGCCCTTGCGCAGCAGCACGCCCGATGCGTCGCTCGCGCCGCCCGTGTCGGTCGCCGCGACCTTCAGCTTCGCGTCCGGCTTGTGCTTGCGGAAATCGAGGTACGACAGCGAATCGTTGATCGTCGCGTCGACGCGCCCCGAGCTCAGCAGGTCGATCGCTTCGTTGAAGCCCTGCACGGGCACCACATCCGCGCCGTGCGCGGCCGCGAGCTTGCCGAAATTGCTGGTCAGCGTGTTCGCGGATTTCTTGCCCTTGAGATCGTCGAACGAGCGGATCGTCGTGTTGTCCGTGCGCACGATCAGCACCGCGCGCGACGTGATGTACGGCGTCGAGAAATCGTATTTCGCCTTGCGCGCATCGGTGATCGACACTTCGTTGACGACCGCGTCGTAGCGGTTCACGTCGAGGCCCGCGATCAGCCCGTCCCACTTGCCTTCGACGAACTGCGGCTTCACGCCGAGACGCTGCGCGATCGCGGTCGCGATGTCGACGTCGAAACCCGTCAGCTTGCCGGTTTCGTCGTGGTACGTGAACGGCGCGTACGTGCCTTCGGTACCGACCCGGAACACGCCGGACGACTTGATCTGCGACAGGTCGTCGGCAGCCAGTGCGCTCGTGACCGAAACGGCCTGCAGCATGGCGACGACCAGGATGGAGCGAAGGAATTTCATGGTGCGGACCCCGAATGATTGGAGGGAATATTCCCGCGGCACATGCATGCCGTTCGAGAGGTCCGCGAATTCTACCGACGCGTCGAGGCCCGGCAAAAACGCAAATCGGCTATCGATATGAGCCGATCGAATAACGCGCGCACCGGCCACGAAACCGGTGCGCGCGGCTTACACGCCACTTACCACGGCAGCGAATACGTCTTCGTATTCGTGAAGCTCTTCATCGCTTCCTGCACGCCTTCCTTGTAGCCGAGCCCCGAATCCTTCACGCCGCCGAACGGCGTCAGTTCGAGCCGGTAACCCGGCACTTCGCGCACGTTCACGCTGCCGACTTCCAGCTCGGTGATGAAGCGCGTGATGTTGTCGAAGCGGTTCGTGCAGACCGACGACGACAGCGCATAGTCGGTGCTGTTCGACATCCGGATCGCTTCGTCGATGTCGCGGAAACGCATGATCGGCGACACGGGGCCGAAGGTTTCGTATTTCACCAGCGGCATGTCGGGCGTCACGCGATCGATCACCGTCGGCGAATACAGCGCGCCGTTTCGCACGTTGCCGACCAGCAGCCGTGCACCGCGCGCAATCGCGTCGTTCACCTGCTGCTCGCAGAACTTCGCGGCCGCCTCGTCGATCACCGTGCCCATGTCGACCGACGGATCGGCCGGATTGCCGTACGACCACGCGCGCGTCTTCTCGACTACCAGCTCCGTGAAGCGATCGGCCACCGACTCGTGCACGAGCATCCGCTTGATCGCCGTGCAGCGCTGCCCCGAGTTCTTGTACGAACCCGACACCGCGAGCGTGCTCGCTTCGTCGAGATCGGCGTCTTCCATCACGATGATCGGATCGTTGCCGCCGAGTTCGAGCACCGCACGCCGGTAGCCCATCCGCGATGCAATCGACTTGCCGATCGATACGCCGCCCGTGAACGTGATGAGGTCGATCGCCGGGTTCGTGATCAGCTCGTCGGCAATCTCCTTCGGGTCGCCGGTGAGCACTTGCAGCATCTGCGGCGGCAGGCCGGCTTCGTACAGGATGTCCGCGAACAGGTAGCACGACAGCGGCACCTTCTCCGACGGCTTCACGACGATCCGGTTGTTGGTCGCCACCGACGGCACGATCTTGTGCGCAACCTGGTTCATCGGGTGGTTGAACGGCGTGATCGCCGAGATCACGCCGAGCAGCGGATCGCGCTGCGTGTACACGCGGCGCTTCTTGCCGTGCGGAGTCAGGTCGCACGAGAAGATCTGACCGTCGTCTTTCAATACTTCACCGGCGCCGAACGTCAGCACGTCGGCCACGCGCCCTGCTTCGTACGTCGAATCCTTGATGCACAAGCCGGCCTCGGCCGTGATCAGCGCGGCAATCTCCGCGGTGCGCGAGCGCACGATGTCGGCCGCACGGCGCAGGATCGCCGCACGATCGTGGCGCGTGAGCGTCGGCCGGTAAGCACGCGCGGCGGCGAACGCGCGCCGCACGTCGTCCAGCGTCGCTTTCGGCACGGTGCCGACCAGTGAACCGTCGTACGGGTTGCGCACTTCGATTACCGCGTCCCGATGAATCCGTTCCCCATCGATTCGCAGTGCTTCGCGACGAATCTCGCGGACGTCCGTCAATGCTGCAATGGCGTTCATGAGTGTGTCCCCTTACGGATGCGTGCGCATCACTGCAGATGGTTGAGCGCGATGTCGATGATGTCGAAGTTGCGCAGCCGCGCGCGGCCCGAGACGTCGCCGGCAACCGGCTTGCTGAAGATCAGCGGCACGATCTGCTCGGAGATCCCGCCGTGCGACCGCAGCGGCACGTCGAGGCCCGACAGGTCGTGCTTGATGCGGCGCGTGCCGAGCACGACGTCCTGCTTCGAGATCACGATCAGGTCGCCCATGCGCGCCGGCGGCAGCTCGAAGCGCGCGCAGCCCTCGGCCCCCGTCAGCACGACCTCGATGCCGTCGACCGCGGCGAGCCGTGCGCGCAGCGCTTCGGCGTTGGCCGTCGCCGGCACGTAGACGGTCGCGAACGAGCCGAGCGCGCCGTGGTGCACGACGTACGGATCGGTGATCGGCAGGATCACGCGCGCCGCATCCTCGCCGAGCCACTCGTCGAACAGCTCCTGCAGGTAGATCACGTTCGGCTCGCCGGTTTCATCGTCGTGCTTCGCGTTCATCCCGTGGTCGGCCGTAATCGCGACGATCGCACCGAGCTCGTCGAGGCGCTGCAGGTACTTGTCCATCATCGCGTAGAACGCGTTCGCGCCTTCCGTGCCGGGCGCGCACTTGTGCTGCACGTAGTCGGTCGTCGACAGGTACATCAGGTCGATCGGGCGCGTCTCGAGCAGACGCACGCCGGCCGCGAACACGAATTCGGAGAGGTCCGCGCTGTACACGCTCGGCACCGGCTTGCCGACCAGCTCGAGCACGTTGTCGATGCCGTTTTCCTCGACGCTCGCCTCGTCGGCCTTTTCCGACGAGAAGCAGATGCCCTTCAGCCCCTTGCCGAGCAGGCGGCGCAGCTTGTCCTTCGCGGTGACGACCGCGACCTTCGCGCCTTGCTCCGCGAAGGTCGCGAGCACGGTCGGTGCGACCAGGTACTTCGGATCGTTCATCAGCACCTCGGCGCCGGTGTCGCGATCGTAGAAGTAGTTGCCGCTTATCCCATGCACCGCCGGCGGCACGCCGGTCACGATCGACAGGTTGTTCGGGTTCGTGAAGCTCGGCACCACGCACTCGCCCTTGAGCGCCGTGCCCGGCTTCAGCAGCGTGCGCAGGAACGGCGCGACGCCGGCCTCGGCCGCTTCTTCCAGATATTCGTATGCGCAGCCATCGACGCAGACGACCACCACGGGCCGGCTCATCCAGTTGTAGCGGCGGCCGTTCACTTCCACGGATACAGGCGTTTCATTCATGACGTTCATTCCTTTCAGTTCGAAGGGTAGAGCCGTCGGCGCCCGCGTCGCGCCGAAGGGAGGTGTTTTCCATGCTTGACATTAAAATTGATGATTTGTAGATTGTCAACAACATGCAGCGAACAGAAAGCAAAACAGCGGTGCAGCAAGAGGGCTGGTCTCCACTCATCCGCCGCGTGCCGCGGCGTCACAGTCAAGGGGTCTGAAGATGAACGAAGTGCCGGTAAACAAGCGTTTGAACGCATGGGCGGCGGGCGCGGCCCGCTTCGCGCTGGCCGCGGCGGTCGCGCTCGGCGCGGTGCAGGCGGCGCACGCGAAGACGTCGCTGCTCGTCTATACCGCGCTGGAAGACGAGGCGATGAAGCCCTACAAGGACGCGTTCGAGAAAGCGAACCCCGATATCGAGATCCGCTGGGTGCGCGACTCGACCGGCTCGGTCACCGCGAAGCTGCTCGCGGAGAAGAACAACCCGCGCGCGGACGTCGTGCTCGGCCTCGCGGCGTCGAGCCTCACGCTGCTCGACCTGCAGGGGATGCTGATGCCGTACACGCCGAAGGGCTTCGACCAGCTCACGCGCAAGTACAGTGACGCGAACACGCCGCCGCACTGGGTCGGCATGGACGTGTGGGGCGCGACGATCTGCTACAACCGCGTCGCCGCGCAGGCGAAGGGCATCCCGAAGCCGACGTCGTGGGAAGACCTGACGAAGCCCGTCTATAAAGGCGCGATCGTGATGCCGAGCCCGGTTTCATCCGGCACCGGCTACCTCGACGTGACCGCATGGCTGCAGACCTTCGGCGACGATCGTGGCTGGAAATTCATGGATGCGCTCGACAAGAACGTCGCGCAATACGTGCACTCGGGCTCGAAGCCGTGCACGCTCGCCGGCACCGGCGAATTCCCGATCGGCATCTCGTTCGAGTTCCGCGGCCACGAACTGCAGTCGCAGGGCGCGCCGATCGATCTCGTGTTCCCGAAGGAAGGGCTCGGCTGGGACATGGAAGGCACCGCGATCATGAAGACGACGAAGCAGCCCGACGCCGCGAAGAAGCTGGCCGACTTCATGGCGAGCAAGGATGCGAACCAGATCACCGCGCGCTGGTGGGCGATCGTCGCGTACCCGGGCGTCGCACGGAAGCTCGCCGGCATCCCCGACAACTACTCGGACCTGCTCGTGAAGAACGACTTCGTGTGGTCGGCGAAGAACCGCCAGTCGATCCTCGATACATGGCAGAAGCGCTACGGCGCGAAAGCGCAGCAGTAACGCCGCGACCGGCAGCGGGGCCGCGCCGCGCGCCGCCCCGCGCCACCCTTTCCGTCGTCGAATCCGGCCCCCGGGCCGCCCCAGCATGGAGGCGCGCATGGCACCTTATCTGAGCGCAGAACGCATCGAGAAGCGGTACAACGACACGCAGGTTCTCACCGACATCAACCTGAGCGTGATGAAGGGCGAAATGATCTGTTTCCTGGGGCCGTCCGGCTGCGGGAAGACCACGCTGCTGCGGATCATCGCAGGGCTCGAGACGCAGAACGCCGGCCACATCATGCAGGACGGCCGCGACATCTCGCGGCTGCCGCCGCAACTGCGCGACTACGGGATCGTGTTCCAGTCGTACGCGCTGTTCCCCAACCTCACGGTGTACGACAACGTCGCGTACGGGCTCGTGAATCGCAAGATGAAGCGCGACGCGATCCACGAGCGCGTGCACACGCTGCTCGCGCTGGTCGGCCTGCCCGACAGCCATCGCAAGCATCCGGGCCAGTTGTCCGGCGGCCAGCAGCAGCGCATCGCGCTGGCGCGCGCGCTCGCCACCTCGCCCGGCCTGCTGCTGCTCGACGAGCCGCTGTCG
>NZ_JAAGPB010000388.1:0-8115 GCF_017104585.1 Burkholderia sp. Ac-20392 | reverse complement strand
ATGCCTCCGGGCGGCGGTCGCTTTTGAGCGTCGGCGGCCGCGTATCCTCGTGCATCACGCTTCGTCGTTTCGGCTCCGGCCGCCGCCTCTGCCGATGCGCGCGACTACGGATCCCGGCGTGACACACGGCCATTGCCGTCCCTACAATCGATGCAGCAGCCGCGCGCTCTCCGCGCCGCCGGCACCGAAACGTATGGAATGGACATGAACAAGCGCGCTTCACGAACCGTCGCCGCCTGCCTGTACGCGCTGGCCGCGCTCGCGTGCGCGGCGCCGCCCGTTGCGCATGCAACGAATGACGACACCCCGCACGTCGCGTCGATGACGTCGGGCAATCCTGACGATGGCAGCGCCGGGCGCGACACGCCACCCGCACGCCAGCGACGCATGGATGCGGCCGCAACCACGCCGCCCGATCGCGCGCGCCGGCTGGCGTCGCCGGCAGCCTCCGCCGATCCGCCTTCGTGCCATGCAAGGCCCGTGATGACGATGTGTCGCGGTCTGAAATCGAGCGACGCGAAGCGGCGCTGCATGCGCTGCCTCGATCAGTGACGCCGCGCAGCGCACCCGCTTACGCGGCGCGCTGCGCCTCCAGCCATGCCTGGAACATCAGCACCGTCCACAACTGGTGCTGCCAGTTCATCCGGCCGGTCACGTGCTGCCGCCACAGGCGCTCGACCGCAGCCGCATCGAAGTAGCCTTCCTCGCGCAACCGCGACGGCCGCAGCAACGCCTCGGCCCAGTCGCGCAGCGAGCCGCGCAACCAGTGATCGACGGGGGCGCAGAAGCCCTGCTTCGGCCGGTCGATCAGCGCGGACGGCACGTACCGGTCGAGCAGCCGACGCAGCAGCGCCTTCGACTGTCCTTCCGGCAAACGCACGTCCGTCGGCACGCGCCACGCGAATTCGACGACGTGATGGTCGAGGAACGGCATGCGCGTTTCGAGGCTCACCGCCATCGCCGCGCGATCGACTTTCGCGAGGATGTCGGTCGGCAGGTATGTGAGCGTATCGATCGCCATCGCCTGCTCGGCGAAGCTCAGGTGCGCGGGCCACGCGGAGACGGTGTCGAGCGGCGTCGCCGGCTCCTGCCCCGACAGCGCGAGGCGCTCGGGATGATGCACCGACGACATCAGCAGACGGTACAGCCCGATGCGGCTCTCGGCCGTCATCACGTGGCCGAGCTTGTGCAGGCGATCGCCGATGCGCGTCGCCGATTCGCGCGCCTCCACCCCGCCCCACGCCCCCTGCGCGACGGCCGCGAGCTGGTCCGCGTGATCGGGCCGCAACGCATGCAGCGCGGCGGCGATCCGCGCCCGCACGGCGCCCGGTACGCGATGCAGCTTGCGCCACAGGCGCGGCGTCAGGAAGTAGCGCGTATAGCCGCCGAACAGCTCGTCGCCGCCGTCGCCGGACAGGCTCACCTTCACATGCCGGCGCGTCAGCTCCGAGACGAGAAAGGTCGGGATCTGCGAGGCATCGGAGAACGGCTCGTCGTAGATCGACGGCAGCTTCGGCACGACGCCGAGCGCATGGTCGGCCGTGACGTAGAGCTCGGTATGGCGCGTGCCGAGATGACGCGCGACGGCCTTCGCATAACCGGCTTCGTCGTAGCCCGCTTCATGGAAACCGATCGTGAACGTGTCGACCGGCGTCGACGATTGCGCCTGCATCAGCGCGACGATCGTCGACGAATCGACACCGCCCGACAGGAACGCACCGAGCGGCACGTCGGCCTCCATCTGCCGCGCGACGGCCTGGCGCAGAACCGCGTCGAGCTGGCCGACGGCTTCGTCGGCGCTGCCCTCGAACGGCTGCGCGCGACCGTCCTCGATCGCCTGCTCGAGCGTCCAGTACGCACGCAGGCGCGGCGTGTCGCGCGCATGCTCGAACTGGATATACGTGCCGGGCGGCAGCTTGCGGATGCCGCGATAGATCGTGTGCGGCGCGGGCACGCTCGACTGGCGCAGGTACAGGCACAGCGCGTCACGGTCGATCGCGCCGTCGAAGCCCGGATAGCCGCGCAGCGCCTTCAGTTCGGACGCGAACACGAGCGCGTCGCCGATCCGGCCGTAGTAGAGCGGCTTCTCGCCGATCCGGTCGCGTGCGAGCGTCAGCACCCGCGATTCGCGATTCCACAGCGCGATCGCAAACATGCCGGTCGCGCGCCGCAGCGTCGCCTCGACACCCCACGCGACGATCGCCGCGACCAGCACCTCGCTGTCGGAGTGGCCACGCCACGCCGGTGCACGACCTGCGCGCTCGAGCTCCGCGCGCAGGTCGCGATGGTTGTAGATTTCGCCATTGAAGACCATGACGTAGCGGCCGCACGCGGATGCCATCGGCTGTCGGCCGTGTACCGACAGGTCGACGATCGCGAGCCGCCGGTGGCCGAGCGCAATGCCGGCTTCCGGGTCGACCCAGATCCCCTGCCCGTCCGGCCCGCGATGCGCGAGGCTTGCCGTCATGCGCGCGAGCGTGCCGCGCGCTGTCTCCTCATCGAAGGCGACGCTATTCAGAAAGCCGTCGATTCCGCACATTGATTTGTCCGCCCCTGTTGACCAGTTCCGTCACGCATGGCGCAACCTCGCGGCCCGCCGTCCGGCGTGACGGTCGAGCCATATTACGAAGAAATAATTCAGCAATAATTCATAGGTGAATGCGGCAATCACTCGAAAAAAGCGCTGTCAAGCAGCGTGTGCGCATCGCGACGGCGCGCGCAGCCGAAGCCCCCGTCGGGCCAGCCCCGGACGGGCCGGCACGACGGTCATCGGATCACGCGGAGAAAACCGGGGACGGACAGCGTCAGGACGGCAATCGGCGCGCCGCCAGATACGCAAGCTGCGCGCGGTTCTGCACGTTGAAGAGTTTTTCGAGCGAGCGGATATGGTGGCCGACCTTGTGCAGCGACGTGCGCAGCGCGCTCGCGATCTCCTGGTCGGACAGCCCGTGCACGAGGCGGTCGAGCACCTGCAGTTGCTCGTCGCCGAGCGCGAAGCCGCGCATGCGGGCGATACGTGCTTCGAGGAACGGCAGCGCGACGCGATGCACCGCGAGGCTGACCGACAGCGCACCACCGATCACGCGATCGTCGATCCATTCGGTGCCGTGCGTCTCGGACGTCACGTTCACCGCGACGCGCAGGTCGAGGCGCGGCGCCGACAGGCCGAACAACACGCCGCTGTTCATCCCGTGCGCACGCAGATGGCCGGCGAGCGCCAGCATCTTGCGGTCGCCGCTGCCCTGCGCGGCCGCCTCGATCTCGTCGAGCCGCCACGCGACCGGAAAGCCGCTCTGCCGCACCTGCGCGAAGCGCGGGTCGCTTTCGTAGAGCATGCCTTCGATGAACGGCTGCATGAAGGTCGCGGGTGCGAGGTCTCGCAACAGATGCGCGCATAAAATGCGCCGCCCGATCATTTCGAAAGCGCCGTAACCGAGCGTACTGAAACCGATTTGCCGCAAGCGCGCATGGCATTGCGCGAAATCGAGCGAAGCCAGGTCGGTTTTACCGGATTCAATTTGAGTGCCGGTAAAAACGTCGTGCCCGATTGCCTGATATTCATTCGAATACGTCGCAGCCGTTGCGATATCGGCTTGCGAGAACCACTCGACGCGTGGTGCGCCGTCAGCATATGTCATGAGGAGCCCGCCCTTTCCCAATATGTGAACCTGCGCCCCGTCACGATCTGGTCTTTGCTTTATGGATTTTTTGGTCGGCGTGATATGCGTGCGAATAGGAATCTTCCGCCGCCATTAGTATTACGGCATATTACGCATACACAGGCATTTTTGTACAATGCCCCCGCGTTTCGTCAGGGATGACGATCGGCGCATATCACACCGATGCTCGATCGCACCGCCGCGAATGCCGTACACGATACGGCCGCCGCCAGGCGATGCGCGTCGATTCCGAGGGATGGCACATGTCCGATATTGCATTGCATGAAGAAGCGGTCGCCCCAACCTTTTCCCGCACGTCGCACGGGCTGAACACGTGCCCGGACGTGCTGCGGGAACGCCCCGTGCAGGTCGTCTGGTGCGACGACGTGAAGCGCGGTGACATCACGCAGCCGCACGCACCGAAGCTCGGCGTCGCCGATACGCTCGCGCACGCGCAGAGCACGGCCGAGCGCAGCCGCATCGTCGCGAGCCTGCTGCATCTGACGGGCTTCTCGACGTTCGCGTACTTCGCGCTCGAATTCGCGCACGAGCGCGTCGAAAGTCTCTACCTGCACGAAGCGTTCACGCCGGCCACCTATCGCGGCGACTACGTGCGGCACAACCATCACGACGTCGATCCGCGCACACTCGGCGCGCGCGTCTGCAACATGCCGATCGTGTGGGACCTGCAGCAGTTGCGCCGCGAACATCGCGAGCGCGACGCCGGCCCGCGCGTGACGCCGGCCGCGCTCGACGGCTTCCTGCAGACGATGCAGGACGACGGGATGTGCAGCGGCATCATGTATTCGATGGCCGTGCCCGGCACGCGGCTGCACGCATTCATGAGCTTCACCGCGCCGCGCCGCACGCGCGAATGGATCACACCCGCGACGATCGAGCAGGCGCTGTCGATCGGGCTGTCGGTGCACAAGTTCGCGTCACCGCAGCTGATCTCGACGTCGCGCGAACGCGCGGTGAACGGGCTCACGCCGTTCGAGCAGGAACTGCTGCTCGGCATCGCCGAAGGCGCCTCCGACAAGGAGATCGGCCGACGCCTCGACACCAGCGCGCACAACGTCGACTATCACCTGCGCAAGCTGCGCAAGCGCTTCGGCGTCGCGAACCGGATCCAGCTCACGTACCTGACGTCGAAGCTCGAACTGATCTGACGGTCGCGCACCGTGTGCGGCGTGCCGCATGCGAACGCGTAAACGCACATGCCGGCCACGGAGGCCGGCATGTGCGGGTTGCGGCGCGGTGCCGGGTCCGGCGCCGCTTCCTGGAAGACGACCTGCGTTACTTCAGCAGCGTCATCTGCACCACCTTGACGATCACGAGACCGACCGCGATCACGAGATAGCCGCGCAGCACGGCCATCCAGATCCGCGTCGCGACCGTCATGTTCTGCGGCTCGAGCGTGTCGAGCGGCGGCATGCGCCACGTGTCGCGCAACGAGCGATCGACGGCCGGCTCGACCACACGCTTGTTGCGGCGGATCAATACCGTGGCGATGTAGCCCGCGATCGCGAGCACGGTGCCGCCCACCAGCACGTCGACGATCGCTTCGCCGCTGATATCCGGATACATCACCGACGCCGTGAGGATGATCGACAGCAGCACGAGCACCCAGATCACCGCGCCGGTGAACACGTTGAGCTTCGTCGAGTTGACCCACGGGCCGAGCACCTGGCGGTCGTTGCACAGCACCAGCAGGAACACCGTCGCGCTCGGCAGCAGCACGCCCGCGAGCGTCTGCACGGCTTCGGTCAGCAGGCCGAGCGGGCTGCCCGGAATCAGCACGAGCGTGGCTGCGGCCGCGACGATGCCGAAATACACGAGATAGAAGCCCTTCGCATCGGACACGCCGCGGTGCAGCGAGTGGCGGATCTTGAACACGTCGCCGATGGCATAGGCCGTCGACAGCGACACGGCCGCCGCGCCGATGATGCACGCGTCGAGCAGCGCCACCGCGAACAGCGTCGCGCTCGTGCGGCCCGCATACTTCTCGAGGCCGGCGATGATGCCGCCCGCATCGGTAAAGTTGCCGGCTTCCGGATGCCCGTTGAACAGCGCGGCGCTGAAACCGATCATCGCGACCGCACCGATCAGCACGAACACGATGCCGATCCACAGGTCGGCCTTTTCATACTTCATGAAGCGCGGCGTGATGCGCTTGTCGATCACGTAGCTCTGCTGGAAGAACAGCTGCCATGGCGCGACGGTCGTGCCGACGATGCCGATCACGAGCAGCATCACGTCCGACAGCTTCGCGTGCGCGGGCCAGTTCGGCACGAAGAAGTCGCGCGTCATCTGCGCGACGGGCGGATGGATCGACACGAGCACCGGCACGAGCAGCAGGCTCAGCACGCACAGTCCGATCGCGAACCGCTCGAAGCGCCTGAAATCCCCGGTACTCACCGCGGCCATGGTCAGCGCCGCGGCCACGCACACGCCGGCCACCTTTGGCAGCCCGAAGAAATCCAGCACGAACGTGATGCCGATGAACTCGGTGACGATGGTGAGCGCGTTGAGCAGGAACAGGTCGATCACGCTGAACGCGCCCCAGAACTTGCCGAAGCGCTCGAAGATCAGGCGTGCGTGGCCGACACCCGTGACCGCGCCGAGGCGCAGCACCATTTCCTGGTTCACGTACAGCACGGGCACGAGCAGCAGCAGCGTCCACAGCAGCGTCGTGCCGTAGTTCTGGCCGGCCTGCGTGTAGGTGCCGAATGCGCCGGCGTCGTTGTCGCCGACCATCACGATGAGGCCCGGGCCGATGATCGCGAGCAGCGTGCGCAGGCGCGCCCACCACGTGCCGCGCGAGCCGGTGTCGTGATGCGCGATCGTACCGAGCGCACCGCGGATGTCGCCCAGGTGGGCTTCGTCGAGCACGGCGCTGCGTTCGGCGGCGATCGGTGGAGAAACGTTGGATGGCGTGGACATGATGTGTTCCGTACGGCTAATGGTTATCTGGTGAGCAAGCGATCTTGGAATGCGCGCGGGGCGACCGCCCGATGGCGGTCGCGTGTGCGCATGCCGAGACGCGCTCGGTGCGTCTTTCAGCGGATCAACGATTTCAACTGGTTCAACAGGCGGGAGAACACCCGCGGACGGGCGTCGAGCATCAGCATCGCGTCGTAGTGGTTGCGCGATTCCGTGACGTGCGGGAGATTCGACAGCAGAAGGCCGAAGTTCATGATCTGGCTCCGTGCGGCGACGGCAGGCTGCCGGCCGCGTGTTGGGCGCGGGGCCAGTCCGGGGCCTGAACGACGTGTCAGGCTAGTCGGCCGGATTGTCCCTGCGACCCGGGTTCAAAAGGGTCTGTGCGTGCAACGGGCATAAGGGACAACTGTCACTGTCGTTCATGGCGGCTCCTGTGCGGTGTTCCGGAAAACACGGTTGACCGCCGTCAGGCATGCGGGCCGGCATTCGCGCCCGGGAAAGGCATGCGCGAACGCGGCCGCCTGCCAGGCGGCGGTGAAACCGGACGGCGCATGCGAAAACGCATCACGCTAACCGGCGCGAATCAGGGTGCACGTAGGAATTTGCTGCGGAATACTGCTGCGCGCACCGTTTGCCTGGGAGACAAACGGCGGCTTCGATGAGGCGCGGACGTCGGTCGCTCAGGCGGAAATTTCGTTCGAAGATCGACTACTGCAGGCGTCCAAGGCGGCGGCCCCAAGAGTGAAGATGGCGGATTCTATGGACGGCCCGAAAGTGAAGTCAACCCCTCCCAACCCCATTTCTCGAAATAAATTTCCTGCTTTGCGACACTGAAAGATTTGCCCTTGAAACGACGTGCCGAAACCTTTCAGCGCGTCACGATACGGACACGATCCGATGTGTGCGAACAACGGCATGGCGCCCCGCCGCCGCCGCTTCGTTCCGGCCTCGTGCCGCGACTGCGCCGCAGCGATCCATGACGACACGCACGCCACACACGGCGCCTTTTATGCGTTTTTTACTTGCGCTGCAGCAAACGACCCGAATACAATCCGCCGCAATTCATCACAGGAGTCCCTCCGTGGACACATGCTCTAGTTGCAGTTCGATGCCGGTCCAGGCCGGCCAAGCCATCGCGAGATAGCAGCCAGACGCATGTCTTACGCCGCTAGCTCGCATTCGTCGGGTTAGCGCGCTTCCTCCCGGGCCGGCCATCGCCGGTTCGTCCGTTGCACGCTCCACCACGTTCCACCCTCCGACCGCAGGCCGCGTCACGCGCCCGCGCTCGATCACGTCGTCCGGCCCGAGCCGGACCGGACGGAGGCAGCGTCATGTTTCTTCAATCGTTCGCGGTCAGACTCAAGCGCGTCGTGCATCACGCATGCGACCGCTCATTCGTATCCGGCCTCTCGCCGCTCGCCCACGCATTCAGCAACTGGCGCGGCACCGCGCTCGCCCACGTGCCGGCAGCGCCCCGCCCGCTCGACTGCCTGCTGTTCGCCATGATGGCCGA
>NZ_JAAGPB010000387.1:0-8183 GCF_017104585.1 Burkholderia sp. Ac-20392 | reverse complement strand
CCGGATCGTCGCGCCGCATCGCGCGTGACGCGCCGGCGCGCGCTTCGTCATGCGGGCTGCCCGGCCGCTTCGTTCGCGTCCGCCGCGTTGCCGGCCGCTTCATCGCGCCGCGTGAACACCTCGTGCGCGGCGAACAGCGCGTTGAGCGCGGCCGGCATACCCGCGTACACGGCCATCTGCATGAACACCTCGACGATCTCGTCGCGCGTGCAGCCGACGTTCAGCGCGGCCTCGATATGCACCTTCAACTGCGGTTGCGCGTTGCCGAGTGCGGCCAGCGCCGCGATCGTCGCGATCTCGCGCGCTTTCAGGTCGAGCTGCGGCCGGCTGTAGATGTCGCCGAAGCTGAACTCGACCAGGAGCCGCCCGAAATCCGGTGCGATCGGCGCGAGCGCCGCGATCACCCGCTCGCCCACTTCGCCGTCGATTTCCTTCAGTTTGTTCCAGCCGCGCGTATAGCGGTCTTCAACGAGTCGTTCCATTGTGTCCGTCCTGTTTCGATAGAGAGTGAGAAGGTCTTGCCTGTCGTGCCATCTCCCGCTCCTGTGCCTCATAGTTCACGATCTTGTCGCTGATCACGTCGAGGCTCGCCTGCAGCTCCGCGATATGCGCACGCACCGCATCGCGATGCGCGACCAGCAGGCTGCGCCGCGCACCGAAGGTCGACTCGCCTTGCGCGCGCAGCGCCGCGAACGCCTGCATCTGCGCGATCGGCATGCCGGTCGCCTTCAGGCGCATCACGAAGGCCAGCCAGTCAAGGTCGGCCGGTGCATAGAGCCGGTGCCCGGCCGTCGTGCGCGAAATCGCGCGCAGCAGGCCGGCCTGCTCGTAGTACCGCAGCGTATGCGTGGACAGGCCGGTCATTTCGGCGACCTGGCCGATCGTCAGCGGGCCGGTGGAGGAAGGTTGGGTTACGGTTTTCGACATGGCAGGAACAAGGTTAGGAGTTAGAGTTCACTCTAAGTCAAGCCCTGTCGAACGACCAGTGCGACGATTGTCGGCGACACCTCGGCAACACCGTAAAGAATGGTCAAAACCACCGCCCGACGCGGGTTTCTGTCTTTACAGCGCCGCAAGCCTTCAGCAAGATTCGGTCAGCCTGTCTTAAAAAGGGCACGCATTTGTCCTATGCTTAACGGCGACGCCCGGCCACGCCTCGCCCCGCCGTCCGTTGCAACAGCCATTCATCCGTCAGAACCAGGGAGCCTTTGCCATGCTGAAAAAGCTGCTGATGCTGTTCGTCGCGCTGTCGCTGTCGCTCGCCGCAGGCCTTGCCGCGGCCGTCGAAGTCAACTCGGCTGACCAGGCCACGCTCGAATCCGTGAAGGGTCTCGGGCCCGTGAAGTCGAAGGCGATCATCGACGAACGCACCAAGAACGGCCCGTTCAAGGATGCGGACGATCTCGCGAACCGCGTGAAGGGCCTCGGCACGAAATCGGTCGGGCATCTCGAGGAAAACGGCCTGACGATCGGTGGCTCGTCGACGCCGCCGAAGGGTGTGAAACTGTCGAAGCCTGCCGCGACGACATCGGCAACGACTTCGGCCACCACGTCGGCAACGACGTCGGCAGGCACGGCATCGACGTCCACGACCGCGACGGCCGGCACGCCGGCTACGGCTCCGGCACCGGCACCGGCGGCAAGCGCGCCGGATGCGGCGGCGAAGCCGGCGAAGGCCAAGCGCATGACGAAGAAGGAAAAGGCGGCCGCCGCAGCGGCGGCATCCGCCGATGCGGGTGCGAGCGCACCGGCCGCCGCATCGTCGGCAAAAGCGACGAAGGGTTCGAAGAAGAAAAGCAAGAAGGACAAGGCAGCCTCCGCCGCCGCGGCGTCGGGCGCCTGATGTGCGCCGCGCGCGCGACGGCGTGCGCGCGGCATTCGTTCAACGGGCGCCCACAGCGTGGCGCCCTTATCGGTAAAGGTGAAGAACCATGGGTCTCCTCGACATCGTTGGCGGTCTGCTCGGCGGCCAGGCCGGCGGCAACTCGCAAAGCGCGCTGATCACGACCGCGCTCGAATTCATCAACAACCAGCCGGGCGGCCTGAATGGCCTGATCGAGAAGTTCAAGGCCGGCGGCGCCGGCGACATCATCGGTTCGTGGGTCGGCACTGGCCAGAACCAGCCGATCTCGCCGGACGCGCTGCAGAACGTGCTGGGCTCGGACGCGATCGGTGCGCTCGCTAGCAAGTTCGGTGTCGATCCGTCGATGGCCTCGACCGTCCTCGCGCAGGTGCTGCCGCACGTCGTCAACCACGCGACGCCGGACGGCGCAGTGCCGGCCGACGGCCAGGCACAAGTCGACCCGTCGAACGTGCTCGGCTCGCTGTCGCAGATCGCCGGCATGTTCGGCGGCAACAAGCAGGGCTGACGCGCTGCGTCGTTGCGACGCGCCATAAGCAAACACCCCGCCGAGGCGGGGTGTTTGTTTTTGCGCGCCCGGCGCGAACCGGGCGGCGGCCAAGGAGGCCTGCGATCAGTGAACGACGCGGTCGAACACGAACTTGCCGTCGTGGATGTCGACCGGAATCACATCCTTCGGACCGAAGCGGCCCGCGAGGATGAGCTTCGCGACCGGGTTCTCGATCTCCTGCTGGATCGCGCGCTTCAACGGCCGCGCACCGAACAGCGGATCGTAGCCAACCTTGCCGATCTGCTCGAGCGCCGCTTCCGACACGTCGAGCGCCATGTCGAGCTTCGCAAGCCGGTCGTGCAGGCGTGCGAGCTGGATCTTCGCGATCGACTCGATGTTGCTGCGGTCGAGTGCATGGAACACGACGACGTCGTCGATCCGGTTCAGGAACTCGGGGCGGAAATGCTGCTTCACCTCGAGCCACACGGCGTCCTTGATCTCTTCCTGCGGCGCCCCCGTCATCGCCTGGATCACCTGCGAGCCGAGGTTCGACGTCATCACGATCACCGTGTTCTTGAAATCGACCGTGCGCCCCTGCCCATCAGTCATGCGGCCGTCGTCGAGCACCTGCAGCAGCACGTTGAACACGTCCGGATGCGCCTTCTCGATCTCGTCGAGCAGGATCACGCTGTACGGCTTGCGACGCACGGCTTCCGTCAGGTAGCCGCCTTCCTCGTAGCCGACATAGCCCGGCGGCGCGCCGATCAGCCGCGCGACGCTGTGCTTCTCCATGAACTCGCTCATGTCGATGCGGATCAGGTGCTCTTCCGAGTCGAACAGGAACGATGCCAGCGCCTTGCACAGCTCGGTCTTGCCGACACCCGTCGGGCCGAGGAACAGGAACGAGCCGTACGGACGGTTCGGATCGGCGAGACCCGCGCGCGAACGGCGGATCGCATCGGCCACCGCGCTGATCGCCTCGTGCTGGCCGACCACGCGCTCATGCAGCTTTTCCTCGATGTGCAGCAGCTTCTCGCGTTCGCCCTGCATCATCCGCGACACCGGAATCCCGGTCGAACGCGACACGACTTCCGCGATTTCCTCGGCGCCGACCTGCGTGCGCAGCAGGCGCGGACGCGTCGGGTTGTGCTGCTCCTGCTCTTCGGCCTGCGTGACCTGCTTCAATTGCGCCTCGAGCTGCGGCAGCTTGCCGTACTGCAGCTCGGCAACCTTCTCCAGCTTGCCGTCGCGCTGCAGACGTGCGATGTCCGCACGCACCTTCTCGATCTCTTCCTTCAGCTGTGCGCTGCCCTGCACCGCGGCCTTCTCGGCGATCCAGATCTCCTCGAGGTCCGCATATTCGCGGCCGAGGCGTTCGATCTCTTCCTCGATCAGTTGCAGGCGCTTCTGCGACGCTTCGTCCTGCTCCTTCTTCACGGCTTCGCGCTCGATCTTCAGCTGGATCAGACGACGGTCGAGCTTGTCCATCTCTTCGGGCTTCGAATCGATTTCCATCTTGATCTTCGAAGCGGCTTCGTCGATCAGGTCGATGGCCTTGTCCGGCAGGAAGCGGTCGGTGATGTAACGGTGCGACAGCTCGGCCGCCGCGACGATCGCCGGGTCGGTGATGTCGACGCCGTGGTGCAGTTCGTACTTCTCCTGCAGCCCGCGCAGGATCGCGATCGTCGCCTCGACGCTCGGCTCGTCGACGAGCACCTTCTGGAAGCGGCGCTCGAGCGCGGCATCCTTCTCGATGTACTTGCGGTATTCGTCGAGCGTGGTCGCGCCGATGCAGTGCAGCTCGCCGCGCGACAGCGCCGGCTTCAGCATGTTGCCCGCATCCATCGCGCCTTCGGCCTTGCCCGCGCCGACCATCGTGTGGATTTCGTCGATGAAGACGATCGTCTGGCCTTCATCCTTCGCGATGTCGTTGAGCACCGCCTTCAGGCGCTCCTCGAATTCGCCGCGATACTTCGCGCCGGCGAGCAGTGCGGCCATGTCGAGCGACAGCACGCGCTTGCCCTTGAGCGTCTCGGGCACTTCGCCGTTGACGATCCGCTGCGCGAGCCCTTCGACGATCGCCGTCTTGCCGACGCCCGGCTCGCCGATCAGCACCGGGTTGTTCTTGGTGCGGCGCTGCAGGATCTGGATCGAACGGCGGATTTCGTCGTCGCGGCCGATCACCGGATCGAGCTTGCCCGCGCGGGCGCGCTCGGTCAGGTCGACCGTGTATTTCTTCAGTGCCTCGCGCTGGCTTTCGGCGTCCTGGCTGTGTACCTGCGAGCCGCCGCGCACCGCGGCGATCGCGGCTTCCAGCGCCTTGCGCGTGAGGCCGTGCTGGCGCGCGAGCTTGCCGGCGTCGCCCTTGTCGTCGGACACGGCGAGCAGGAACATCTCGCTCGCGATGAACGTGTCGTTGAGCTTCTGCGCTTCCTTGTCGGCCTGGTTCAGCAGCCCGGCCAGTTCACGGCCGATCTGGATGTCGCCGCCCGTGCCCGTTACTTGCGGCAGGCGCGAGATGGCTTCGTTCAGCGCGCCTTGCAGCGCCTGAATGTGAACGCCCGCGCGCGACATCAGCGAGCGTGCGGAACCGTCCTGCTGCGCGACCAGCGCCGCGAGAACGTGAACGGGTTCGATGTATTGATTGTCGCGGCCTGCCGCGAGGCTTTGCGCGTCCGCGAGTGCTTCCTGGAACTTGGTGGTGAGCTTGTCGATTCTCATTTAGTCGAGACCTCCAATTTTCGATTAACACCAAGATGAGGATGGTTATGCGGCTTTCAAGCGAAATTCGGGTTGATTCAGCGCAAAAATCGATGAATATCCTTGAAGCGGCCCCGGCACGGGCCACGGCAGGATCGAGACGTGCGGCGAGCGTGTATCAGCCGGCCGTCGACGGCGGTTCGACGGACGCGGGTGCGTCTTCCGGCGACGGCTCGGCGCGCATGCGCACGACCGGATGAATACCGAGCAATGCCACGAGGGGCACAGCGTGTTCGACCAGCTCGCCGAGCGTGTGACGATCGAGTTCGGCGAAGAACGCATCGCGCGCGGCCGCCAGGACGCCCTTCAACCGGCACTGCGGCTCGATCACGCAGCCGCGCGACTCGCCGTCCGCCGAGAAGCAGCCGACCAGCGCAAAATCGCTCTCGGTCGCGCGCACGACCTGGCCGACGGTCAGTTGCAGCGATTCGGGGAACAGCCGCAGCCCGCCATTGCGACCGCGAACGGTATCGACCCACCCCAGCTCGCCGAGCTGCTGCACGACTTTCATCAGATGGTTCTTCGAGATGCCGTAGGCGTCCGAGATCTCCTGGATCGTTGCGAGTCCCTCGCCACGTACGGCAAGGTACAGCATCACGCGCAGCGAATAGTCGGTGTAGTCGGTGAGTCTCATGGGCGAATACGGAAAAGATCGATCGTGCCCCGATTACGTGAGCCGGGCCGATCGGGTTGCGCACGGGGCCGGTTGGCGGCCCTGTTCCGCGGCCCCGGGTTGCCGGGATGCCGCGCGCGCAATAAGATGCGTGACACTTACACGTTTTTCAGGGGTTGTTGGACGCTATTTTGCGTCAAAATCCGGCCGGCGTCCTGCACGACGCCTGCGCCACTGCCCCGCCGCTGCCTATTTTTCCGGCCCTTTTTGCCATGACCGTCCTGCCCGCCTCGCCCGATACCGCACCGGCCCGCCCTCGCGACACCGAGCCGACCGAAGAGAACATCCGCGATCTCGTCTACGCGTTCTATGACCGCGTGCGCGCCGATCCGCTGCTCGGGCCCGTGTTCGACGCGAAGCTGGCCGGCCGCTGGGACGACCACCTGCCGAAGATGGTCACGTTCTGGTCGAGCCTCGTGCTCGGCACCAAGGGCTATCGCGGCAACGTGCAGCAGGCACACCAGCCGCTCGACGGGATCGAACCCGCCCATTTCAGCCGCTGGCTGTCGCTGTTCCTGAAGACCGTCGAGACGCGCTACACGCCGCCCGCGGCGATCCGCTTCATGGAGCCGGCGCTGCGGATCGCGCAGAGCCTCCAGTTGAGCCGGTTCGGCTGGGACTATCAGATTCCGCCCGAGCAGCAGGCACTGCTCGACGCGATCGCGCCGCGCCGTCGCGACGCGGGCGACGATCCGCACGCGTTGCCGTCGCGTGCCCGCGGCGAGCCGTTTCCGACGAAGATCATCGGGCGCAGCAGCGATCCGGACGCGTAACGGATCGCCATCACGCGCGGCGCTTGTGCGCGCATGCGGCACCTCGCCGCACCACCCTGACGTCGCGCTCAGCGCCGCGTATTGCCCGATTCGATACCCCAGCGCGCGAGCGCGGCATCGTCGGTGCTGCGCGCATCGACCCAGCGCTCGCCGTCCGGCGTGGTTTCCTTCTTCCAGAACGGCGCTTCGGTCTTCAGGTAGTCCATCACGAACTCGCACGACGCGAACGCATCGCCGCGGTGCGACGCAACCGTTGCGACCATCACGATCTGGTCGAGCGGCAGGAGCCTGCCGACGCGATGCACGATCGCGACGTCGATGCCCGGCCAGCGCCGGCCAGCCTCGGCGGCAATCTTCTCGAGCGCCTTCTCGGTCATCCCCGGATAGTGCTCGAGCTCCATCGCGGCAACCGAATCGCCTTCGTTCAGATCACGCACCGTGCCGACGAAGCACGCGACCGCGCCGATCTTCGGGTTGCGTGCGCGCAGTGCCGCGACTTCCGCGTTCAGATCGAAGTCGTCGGTCTGGATTCGTACCGTTGCCATCGCCCGTGCCTCAACCGCCCGTCACCGGCGGAAAGAATGCGACTTCACAGCCTTCGGTGAGCCGCGTGTCGGGATCGGTCATTTCATGATTGCACGCCATGCGCAGTGCGCGCCCTTCGGCGAGCGTCTCGGCCCACGCACCGCCGCGCACGCGCAGCCATGCGCGCACGTCGCCCACGGTCGTGACGCTGTCCGGCACGTCGGCCTGCTCGTCGGCGACGCCCAATGCCTCGCGTACGCTTGCAAAAAATTTCAGTTGAATCTTCATGGTTCGGGAAGCCGTCGCGTTACGACAGCAGTTCGGAAAACGGAATGAAACGCACGGTCTCGCCGGCGCTGATCGCGTGCTGCGGCGGGTTGTCGATCAGGCCATCGCCCCACACCGTCGACGTCAGCACCGCCGAGCTCTGGTTCGGGAACAGGTCGAGACCGCCGGCCGCGTTGACGCGCGCGCGCAGGAATTCGTTGCGCCGGTCGCCCTTGTTTTGCGAAAAGTCGGCACGCAGCGACAGCGCGCGCGGCGCGACGTCGCGCACGCCGGACAGGCGCAGCAGGAACGGCCGCACGAACAGCAGGAACGTGACGAAGCTCGACACCGGGTTGCCAGGCAGCCCGATGAAGTGCGCATCGGCACGATCGTCGCCGCGGCGCACCGCGCCGTACGCGAGCGGCTTGCCGGGCTTCATCGCGATCTGCCACAGCGCGAGCCGCCCTTCGGCCTCGACGGCCGGCTTCACGTGGTCCTCGTCGCCAACCGACACGCCGCCGCTCGTCAGGATCACGTCGTGATCGCGCGCGGCCGCGCGCAGCGTATCGCGCGTCGCGGCGAGCGAATCGGGCACGATCCCGTAGTCGGTCACGTGGCAGCCGAGCCGCTCCAGCAGCCCGCGCAGCGTGAAGCGGTTCGAGTTGTAGATCGCACCCGGCTTCAGCGGCTCGCCGGGCATCGTCAGTTCGTCGCCGGTGAAGAACACCGCGACGCGAATCCGCCGCGCGACCGCCAATTGCGCGCAGCCGACCGACGCGGCCAGGCCGAGCGCCTGCGGCGTGAGCCGCGTGCCGGCCGGCAGGATTACCGAGA
>NZ_JAAGPB010000386.1:0-267 GCF_017104585.1 Burkholderia sp. Ac-20392 | reverse complement strand
ATTAACACCTCGTATGCCGCCTTCTGCTTGAAAAAAAAAAACCCCCCATCACTCTCACCATGCCAACCACCTTATCGCTTCCCGCGCTATCTCTCCATATCCACCCCTTGTGCTCTCCCTCCCCGCCCATCCTCCCTCTTCCTATCGCCTCGCATACCCTCACTGTCTCCCCCCGTCTCCGTGCCTTCTTCTACCCTCTGATCTTCATAACCTCCCTCACCCCCTTCCACGCCCTCTACGCCCACTTCTACATCCCCGCCTCCTTCC
>NZ_JAAGPB010000385.1:0-8356 GCF_017104585.1 Burkholderia sp. Ac-20392 | reverse complement strand
CTCTGCCTCTGCCTCTGCCTCTGCCTCTGCCTCTGCCTCTGCCTCTGCCTCTGCCTCTGCCTCTGCCTCTGCCTCTGCCTCTGCCTCTGCCTCTGCCTCTGCCTCTGCCTCTGCCTCTGCCTCTGCCGTTGCCTCTGCCCTTGCCTCTGCCTCTCTCTGCCCTCGCCCGCAACAACATCGCCCACCGATCGCGAATATCGTCCGACGATACCTGTCGCGTTGCGCTACCATCGCAGCACCCGTCGAGCCATGCGTGCCGGCCGCGGGCGGCGCCTCCGAGAGCGGGCGCCACCGACCCACAACGACAACAGACGGGCCCGGCCCGACCGCACACGATGCTTGCCAATCTCGTCACGCGCCTGCGCGACCGTTTCGGCAAACCGCCGACCCCGCAGGCGTTCGCCGAACGCCTGATCGCCACGCTGCGCGCATCGGGCGACACGCGCACCTGGCGCCACGAGGACGAGAAGGGCTGTCTCGTCCAGTCGGATGTCCCGTCGAACATCATCAACCTGCACAACCTGTTCCGCGACTACGCGGCCGCGAAGCCGTCCGAGCGCGACACCGTGCTGAAGCGCCAGGCGAACGCGATGTTGCAGCACGAGATCCCGGCGGATTTCGCCGCCGCGCGCGCCAGGCTGCGCCCCGTGATCCGCAGCGCGACCGAGCGCTGCGTGACGGCGCTGCAAACGGCCGGGCAGTTCGGCATTACGGAGCTGGCGTTCCGGCCGCTGTGCGAGAACCTCGAGATCGGCATCGCATACGACGGCGAGTTCAACATCGCGCGCCTGCCGACCTCCACGCTCGACCAATGGGGCGTCTCGTTCGACGAAGCCTGCGACATCGCGATCGACAACCTGCGGGCCGAATCGTCGACGCCGTGGGCCGCGCTGCCGAACGGGGTATTCGTGTCGCAATTCGACGACTCCTACGACGCGGCGCGGCTGCTGCTGACCGACCTGCTCCACCGGCAGCCGATCGCCGGCGCGCCGGTCGTGATGGCGCCGAACCGCGCGGTGCTGCTGCTCACCGGCGACCGCAATCCGGCCGGGCTCGCCGCCATGGTCGACCTCGCCGAACAGGCGCAGGCGCAGCCGCGCGCGCTGCCGCCGCTGATGCTGCGCTGGGACGGCGCCGCCTGGCAGCGCTTCGTGCCGGCAGGGCTCGAAGCGAAGCTGCATGCGCTGCGCATCGGCGAGCTCGCAGGCGACTACCAGGATCAGCGGATGCTGCTCAACGACGTGCATGAGCGCGACGGCACCGACATCTTCGTGGCGACCTACTCGGTGTACAAGCGCCAGGACGGCAGCCTGTTCAGCGTCGGCGTGTGGAGCGACGGCGTGCCGTCCCTGCTGCCCGAGACGGATATCGTCGCGCTCCATCGCGAGTCGACCGGACAGTCGGCCTACGTGCCGATGGCCGAGTTGCTGCGCACCTGCGGCGACCTGATGACGGCCACCGGGCATCACCCGGTGCGCTATGAAGTGAAGGAGTTTCCGGACGACTCGCGGTTCGCGGCGCTGCTGGCGCGGTTCAGCGAAGCCTGATGCCGATGCGCGTTCGCGCGGGGCGCGCCGGCAGCCGGCCACGGGAATGGCCGGCCGCCGGGCGATGCAGATCGGGAATGGAAGCGGTCAGATGCCCGCTTTCGGTGCATTCAGGATCAGTCGAAGGCCGAGCAGCGTGATCGCGCCAGCGGCGACGCGGTCGACCCACTTCTTCGCGCGCAGGTAGAGCTCGCGCGGCCGGCGCGTGGAAAAGCACAGCGCGACGATCGTGTACCAGCCGAATTCGACGCCGAACACGAGCGGCGGCAGCGCCAGATAGCACCACAGCGGCGGATGCTGCGGGAGCAGCGCCGCGAAGATGCTGCCGTACCAGATCGCCGTCTTCGGGTTGCTGAGCTGGGTCGTGAGGCCCGTCCAGAACGACTTGCGCGCGCTGCCGCCGGCCATCGCCTGCGGATCGTCCATCGCGATCGGCCGGTCGGCGCCGCGCCAGATCTTCGACGCCATGTAGATCAGGTACGCGCCGCCCGCCAGCTTGAGGCCCACGTACAGCCATTCGACGGCCTGCAGCAGCGTATAGAGCCCGGCCAGCGCGACGCCGCCGAACACGATGCCGCCGATGCCCATGCCGAGCGCGGTGGCGAGCCCGTCGCGACGCGACAGCCCGATCGAATTGCGGGCAACCAGCACGAAGCTCGGGCCCGGAATCATCGCGCCGAGAAACAGCGCAGCCAGGATCGCGAGTACGGCAGCCGATGCAGTCATCGAAGTCTCCTTGGTGAGCGACGCCGAATCGCCGACGCCTGCGTGTCGTTTCCGACGGTCGAAGCGACGATTCTGGCACGCTTCACGCATGGCCGAAAGCCGCCTCTCACTGCTATGCTGGCCCTCTTTTCCGTCATTCGCGCCGCCACCCATGATCGAGATCCGCGCCGCCCACTATCCCGACGACGCCCGCGTCGTCGAGGCGATCTTCCGCGAGTACATCGCGAGCCCGACCGTCAGCCTCGAATTCCAGGACTACGAGCCCGAGATCGCCGCGCTGCCCGGCAAGTACGCGCCGCCGCGCGGGCTGCTGCTGCTCGCCTGGCACGGCGAGCGCGTGGTGGGCTGCGCGGCGTTTCGCGAGATCGACGACACGACGTGCGAAATGAAGCGCGTCTACGTGCGCCCCGAAGCGCGCGGGCTGAACGTCGGCCGCCAGCTCGTCGAACGGCTGCTGCACGACGCGAAAGCGGCCGGCTACGCGCGCATGTGCCTCGACGTGCTGCCCGAGTTCGTCGCGGCCCGGAAACTGTATGCGTCGCTCGGCTTCACGCCCGCGCCGCCGGTCGCGTTCAATCCGGTGCCGGGCACCGAGTTTCTCGGGCGGGATCTGTAACCGCCACGCCATCGGCACCTCTTTCTTCCTTTCGACCGGACACCCCGTCATGCGCGTTTCCCGCCTGCCCTTCGTGCTCCTCCCGCTGCTCGCCGCGTTTTCGTTCAACGCCCGCGCCGGCGACCTGCCGAAATCGATCGCCGCGCAGTTGCCGCCCGGCTACCAGCCGCTGCTCGCGCATGCCGGGCCGGAGCTCGACAACGGGCGTCACAGCTTTCTCGTCGTCGTGCATCGGGCGGTCGATACGCGCGAGCAGCCGTCGCCGCGTCCGCTGCTGATCTTCGAGGAACAACCGGATCACGCGTTCCGGCTCGTCGCGCGCAACGACCAGGTCGTGCTGCGCGCGAACGAAGGCGGCCAGTGCGACCCGTTCGATCCCGAAGACGCCGCCGACAACGGCTTCGCGATCAAAGGCCGCTATTTCACCGTGCAGAACTTCGTCGCGTGCGGGCAGCACTGGAGCGACTACGTGACGTTCCGCTACGACCCGCACACGCACGGGTGGCTGTTTTCGAGCCGCATCGTCACCCAATCGTTTCCGCTCGACGACCAGCCCGACCACGTCACCGTCACGCGCGCCGACGCGCACCGGCCGGTGTCGTTCGGTCAGTGGCAACGCAAGGACTGACGCGGCCGGGGCAACGCGCTGCGGCCGGTTGCATCGCACGCCGGCCGGCGCGAGCACGGCCGGACGCAGTCACGTCCCGCTTCTCCCGCACTCGCGAGCACACGCCAACAGGGCTACCATAAGCGCTCGCCGTCGCGCGACCGTGCGCCGGCCCCGCACGCGGCTCGTCCGCACGCGTTCCCTCGCTGCACCCGCACAGGAGGACGTCATGACGCAACACTTCGACGCGATCGTCATCGGCACCGGGCAGGCCGGGCCGCCACTCGCCGCGCGGCTGTCCGCCGCCGGCATGAAAGTCGCGATCATCGAGCGCGGCCGCTTCGGCGGCACCTGCGTGAACACCGGCTGCATCCCGACCAAGACACTGATCGCGAGCGCGTACGCCGCGCACCTCGCGCGGCGCGGCAGCGAATACGGCGTGTCGGTCGGCGGCCCCGTCACCGTCGACATGAAAGCCGTGAAGGCACGCAAGGACCAGATCTCCGGCCGCTCGAACCAGGGCGTCGAGCAATGGGTGCGCGGCCTCGCGAACACGACCGTGTTTCAAGGCCACGCCCGCTTCGAGCGCGCCAACACGGTGCGCGTGGGCGACGCCCTGCTCGAAGCGGAACGCATCTTCATCAACGTCGGCGGGCGCGCGCAGGTGCCGGCCATGCCGGGCCTCGACACGGTGCCGTACCTGACCAACTCGACGATGATGGACGTCGACTTCCTGCCCGACCATCTCGTGATCGTCGGCGGCAGCTACGTCGGGCTCGAATTCGGCCAGATGTATCGTCGCTTCGGGTCGAAGGTCACGGTCGTCGAGAAAGGCTCGCGCCTGATCCGCCGCGAGGACGAGGACGTGTCGCAGGCCGTGCGCGAGATTCTCGAAAACGAAGGGATCGACGTGCAGCTCGATGCGACCTGCCTGAGCGCACGACGCGACGGCAACGGCATCGCGGTCGGGCTCGACTGCGCGGGCGGCGGCCGCGAGGTCGCGGGCTCGCACCTGCTGCTCGCGGTCGGACGCGTGCCGAATACCGACGATCTCGGGCTCGACCGCGCGGGCGTCGCGACCGATGCGCGCGGCTATATCGAGGTCGACGAGCAATTGCGCACGAACGTGCCCGGCATCTGGGCGCTCGGCGACTGCAACGGGCGCGGCGCGTTCACGCACACCGCGTACAACGACTACGAGATCGTCGCGGCCAACCTGCTCGACAACGATCCGCGCAAGGTGTCCGACCGCATCACGGCATACGCGATGTATATCGATCCGCCGCTCGGCCGCGTCGGCATGACGCTCACGGAAGCGAAGCAGACGGGCCGCCGGTTGCTCGTCGGCACGCGCCCGATGACGCGCGTCGGCCGCGCGGTGGAAAAAGGCGAGAGCCAGGGTTTCATGAAGGTGATCGTCGACGCGGACAGCCACGCGATCCTCGGCGCATCGATCCTCGGCGTGACGGGCGACGAAGTCGTGCACGGGATGCTCGACGTGATGGCAGCGGGCGCGCCGTACACGACGATCAGCCGCGCGATGCACATCCATCCGACCGTGTCGGAGCTCGTGCCGACGCTGCTGCAGGACCTGCATCCGGTCGAGTGACGGGTAACCACGCGCGGGGGTCGCATCGGTGGCGAGCGGTATGCGAAGATGGCCGCTCGCCACGACACCCGGGAACGCCATGGACCGCCTGCAAGCGATGCAGATCTACGTACAGATCGTCGAACGCGGCAACTTCACGCAGGCCGCCGACGCGCTGCAACTGCATCGGCCGGCCGTGACGAAAGCTGTGCAGCAGCTCGAACAGGAACTCGGCGTGCGGCTGCTGAACCGCAGCACGCGGCGCGTCAGCGTGACTGCCGAAGGCGAGGCGTTCCATGCGCGCTGCGTGCAGTTGCTCGGCAGCATCGACGACGCGTTCGCGTCATTCCCGAAGCAGCGCGCGATACCGAAAGGCCGCTTGCGGATCGACATCGCGCTCGCCCTGGCGAAGACGGTCGTGATTCCGGCATTGCCCGATTTCCAGCAGCGCTATCCGCAGATCGAGCTCGTGCTCGGCGCGAGCGACCAGCCGGCCGACCTGATCGGCGAAGGCATCGACTGCGTCGTGCGGGTCGGCAAGCTGAAGGATTCGAGCATGGTCGCGCGCACCGTCGGCGCGGTGCCGATGGTCACGTGTGCGTCGCCCGCCTATGTTTCGCGCCACGGTTTGCCGCGCACGCTCGACGACCTTCGTGCCCATCGCGCCGTCAACTTCTTTACCGGCAGCAATCGCAAGGTGCTCGAATGGACGTTCCGCCCGCACGGCGAAACCGTCTCCGTGAAGCTCGCGAGCAGCCTGCTCACGGACAACTCGGAAGCGCTGCTGTCCTGCGGGCTGGCCGGCCTCGGCATCGTGCATGCGTTGCGGCCCGCGCTGCAGCCGAGCATCGACTCGGGCCAGCTGATCGAACTGCTGCCCGGCGTGCCGGCGGAGCCGAAGCCGGTGTCGGTGCTGTACCCGAACCGCGCGCATCTGTCCGACAAGGTGCGCGCGTTCATCGACTGGCTGACCGAGCTGTTTGCGCGGCGTTATCCGGCGTAGAACAGGTGTGCGCCGATTGTTATTCGTCGAATAACAATCAATGATCGGGTCGCGCGTTTATCCGGCGCGGGTACCCGCCTACAGTGCTCCTTCATCGACACCCGTTCATTGAAGGAGCTCTCCATGTCCCGCATCGTTCGTTTCCACCGCGTCGGCGGCCCCGACGTCCTGCAGATCGACACCGTCGACGTGCCCGCGCCGGGCCCCGATGAAATCCAGCTGCGCGTGAAGGCAATCGGCCTCAATCGCGCGGAAATCATGTACCGCACCGGCGAATACACGTTCATGCCGCGCTTCCCCGCGTCGCTCGGCTACGAGGCATCGGGCATCGTCGCGGCGGTCGGCCGCAACGTGACGGCGTTCGCCGAAGGCGATGCGGTGAGCGTCGTGCCGGCGTTCTCGTTCGCCGACTACGGGATGTACGGCGAGGTCGTCAACGTGCCCGTGCATGCGGTGGTCAGGCATCCGGCAAGCCTGTCGTTCGAGGAGGCCGCCGCGACGTGGATGATGTTCGTCACGGCCTGGGGCGCGTTGATCGAACTCGGCGGCCTGCAGCGCGGCGACGCGGTGCTGATCGGCGCCGCGTCGAGCAGCGTCGGGCAAGCGGCGATCCAGATCGCGAACCACGTCGGCGCGGTGCCGATCGCACTGACGCGCGGCGAATCGAAACGCCAGGCGCTGCTCGAAGCAGGTGCGAAGCACGTGATCATCGGCAGCCCTGCCGACCTGCCGCAGCAAGTGGCGGACCTCACCGGCGGCGCCGGCGCGCGCCTCGTGTTCGATCCGGTCGGCGGCCCGGACGCGGCGAACCTGCTGCGCGCGCTGGCCACGAACGGCACGTACTTCCAGTACGGCGCGCTCGACACGCGCGACATCCCGGTGCCCGTGATGGACCTGCTCGCGCGCCACCTGACGCTGCGCGGCTACGAGCTGTTCGAGATCACCGGCGACGCGCAGCGGCTCGAGCGCGCGAAGCGCTTCATCGTCGACGGACTCGCCGCCGGTGCGCTGAAACCGCTGATCGATCGCACGTTCGCGTTCGACGACATCGCCGACGCGCATCGCTACATGGAAGCCGGCGCGCAGGTCGGGAAGATCGTCGTCACGGTCTGAACGTTGCAAGGCGGGCATGCCGTTCGCCAACGACGGCACGCCCACCGCGCGCTCAGCCTTCGAAATACCGCGGCCGGTCGATATCGGCCAGCAACCCCGGCTGCGTCGGCGCCCAGTCGAGCGATGCACGCGTGCGCTCGCTCGTGGCCGGCGCATCCATCCCCGCGAACATCGCGAACCAGCCGAAGTGTTCGCCGGCCTCCTCTGTCGTTTTAGCGACGACCGGCACGTTCAGCCGCCGCCCGATCACTTCCGCGATGTCCCGGAACCGCACGCCGGTATCGTCGACCGCGTGATAGCGCGCGCCGGCCGCGCCGCGTTCGATCGCAAGCCGATAGACGCGCGCCGCATCGAGCCGGTGCACGCCCGGCCAGCGGTTGCCGCCGTCGCCGAGATAGGCCGATGCCCCCTTCTCCCGCGCGAACGCAATCAGGCGCGGCACGAACCCGTGATCGCCGTCGCCGTGCACGGACGGCGGCAGGCGCACGACCGACGCATGCACGCCGCGCGCTTCCAGCGCGACCGCGGTTGCTTCGGACGCACGCGGGTAAGCCGACGACACCGGCACGTGCGGATCATCTTCCGTCGCCGCGCGACCGGGTGCGACGAGCGCGAGGCCCGACGTGACGACCAGCGGCCGCGCCGAGCCCGCGAGCACCGCACCGATCGTCTCGATCGCATGACGGTCGAGCTCGCAGTTCTGCGCGAAGCGCGAGAAGTCGTGATTGAATCCCGTATGGATCACCGCATCGGCGGCTTCGGCGCCGCGCGTGAGGCTGTCGAGATCCTCCAGCGACCCGCGATGGACGTCGGCGCCCGCCGCCGCGACCAACGCCGCGGCCGCATCGGACCGCGCGAGACCGAGCACCGAGTGCCCGGCGGCAATGAGTTCGGCCACGACGGCAGAGCCGACGAACCCTGACGCTCCAGTAACAAAGACACGCATGTTCAACACCTCCGGATGGCATGGAGGCTTACTATCTGTCGACGGCCGCTCGCGGTGAAGTCGAGACGGTTTACCGGTAAACGAACTAACAGGATATGGCTGACGCCCCCGACAACCTGCTCGGCGCGTACCTGCGGGACCGCCGCGAGAAACTCGACCCGGCCGCGCTCGGGCTGCCGGCCACGCGCCGCCGCACGCCGGGCCTGCGGG
>NZ_JAAGPB010000384.1:0-8240 GCF_017104585.1 Burkholderia sp. Ac-20392 | reverse complement strand
CGCGATGGCCGCGGCCGTGCTCGAAGCGCTCGACGAAGCGCGCGATCCGCACTGGGCCGCGGTCGACCTGCGCGTGGAGCCGGGCATCTCGGCGTCGCTCGCGACGGCCGCGCAGGCCGGTGCGCCGCTCGGCCATGATTTCTGCGCGATCTCGTTGTCGGACAACCTGAAACCGTGGGAGGTGATCGAGACGCGCCTGCGACATGCTGCACAGGCCGATCTGGTGATGGCGTTCTACAACCCGATCTCGCGCGCACGTCCATGGCAGCTCGATCGCGCGCTCGATGTCGTGCGCTCACACCGCACCGCCGATACGGTGGTCGTGCTCGGCCGCGACATCGGCCGGTCGGGTGCGACGCTCACGACGACGACGCTCGGCGCGCTGCGCAGCGACCAGGTCGACATGCGCACGATGGTGATCGTCGGCTCGTCGACGACGCGGCGCTTCGCGATCGGCAACGCGCGCGAGTGGGTCTATACGCCGCGCTGGTATCGCTGAACCCGGTTAGCGCACCGGCGTGACGCTGCGTGCGTCGGCCTGCGCGGTGCCGGCTGCGCCGTCGGCGTGCCAGAACCGGTACACGAGCACGCCGACGATGGCCTGTGCCGCGACCACGAATGCGACGCAGCCGGCCCATCCCCACCGATGCCAGCCGGGCACCGGCAGGATCGAGCCTAGGCTGCCGCCGAAGTAATAGCAGGACAGGTAGATGCCGATCGCCGTCGAGCGCGCGCTCGACGCCGCCTGCGAGATGAACGTGTTGGCCGACGCCTGTTCGACGAACACGGCGGTCGAGCTGAGCGCAAGGCCGGCCAGGATCACCGGCACGTTGTCGGACAGCGTCAGCAGCGCCCCGCCGATTGCGAGCGCGGCCGAGGCCAGCCCTGGCGCGCGCGGGCCGCGATGCCGGGCGAGGCGTCCTGCCAGCGGGGTCACGACCACCGCCACCAGAAACACCGCATAGATCGCGCCGATCCCGACCGTGCCGAAACCGAACGGTGCACGGGCCAGGCGCAGGCCGACGAACGTGAATGTCGCGACCTGCGACGCGAGCACGCATGCGCCGATCGCGAACGACGCGAGCACCGGGCCGCACGTGACGATGCGCCACGACGATCCCGCACCGGCGTCCGCAGCGTGGTCGGCGCGCCGAGCGATCACACCGGACGCCGGCAGGCTCGCGTAGATCGCGACCCCAGTTACGAGACACAGCGCCGCGACGACGTCGAGCGCATGCCGCCAGCCCCACATCGACGTCATCAGGTTGGTCGCGAAGCGGCCGGCGAAACCGCCGAGCGTCGTCCCGGCGACGAACAGCGCGCTGATCTCGGCCGACGTGCCGCGATCGAAGCGCTCGGCGATATAGGCGATCGACAGCGCGAAGACGAACGGCATGACGAGACCGGCCGCAAAGCGCGCGCCGAGAAACGACGCGAAACTGCCCGCCTGCGCGGACCACACGACCGGCAGCGCGACGGCCACCGCCGCGAGCGAGATCGCGACGCGCCGCTCGATGCGTGCAGCCAGCACGCCGACGAACGGCGCGATAATGGCGACGGCCGTCGTGGTGGCGCTCACGCCCTGCCCCGCACGCTCGGCGCTGATGCCGAAGGTGGCCGCGAGTTCGTGCAGGATGCCCTGCGTCGAATACAGATTGAGAAACGCGGCGAAGCCGCAGAGAAAGAACGCGATGCGCGTGGTCCTGTCGTTCATCGGAGCTGCCTGGTCGTCGATGCCGACAGTCTGACGAGTGCGCCGCGTGCACGCCAATACCGTTTTCAACGCCATTGATACCGGAACGACAACAATGCTCGACCTGCGCCGCCTCCGCTATTTCGTGGTCGTCGCCGACGAACTGCACTTCGGCCGCGCGGCGTTGCGCCTGCGGGTCGCGCAGCCGCCGCTGACGCGCCATATCGCCGCCCTCGAAAGCGAGCTCGGCGTCCGGCTGTTCGAACGTTCGACGCGCGCGGTGCGGCTGACGCCGGAAGGCGCCGCGTTCCTCGAGCATGCGCGCAACGTCGTCAGCGCGGCCGCCGAGGCCGAAGCGAGCGCGCGCAAGATCGCGCAAGGCATCGCCGGGCGGATCGTGATCGGCTATGCGAGCTCGATTCCGATGTCCGACACGTTCCCGGACGTCATCCGCGTCGCGAGCCGCACGATGCCCGACGTCGAACTCGCGTTCCGCGAGGCGGCGACCGCCAGCCAGCGCCAGCAGATCGCGGACGGCGCGATGGACATCGGTTTCGGCTGGGCGTGGAACGGTGCGCCCGGCGTACCGGTGGCGTCGCTCGTCGTGTCGCGCGAACCGCTCGTCGCGGCCGTGCCGGCCGGCGATCCGCTCGCGAGCCGTGCAAGCGTCGACATTGCGGAGCTTGCGAACGCAACCTTCGTCACCTTTCCGCCCGGTTACGGCTCGGCATTGACCGCTGCACTGGACGACCTGTGTGCGCAAGCCGGATTCGTGCCGCGGATCGGCGCGACCGCCGCACAGATCACGACGCTCGTGTCGCTGGTGGCCGCCGAACGCGGCATCGCGATCGTGCCGGGTTTCACGGCGACGCTGCAGCGTCCGGGCGTCGTCTACGTGCCGCTCGCCGGCACGCGCGCGGTCGAGCAGATCGTGTCGTGGAACGAGCCGTTCGCATCGGTGTGCGTCGAGCGCTTCGTCGCACTGGCACGCTCGCTTGCGCAGCCGCCCTCGGCTTGAAGCGCGACGAGCGAAGTGCGTCGGGCCTCACTCACCCGATCGATCGGGAAAATCACCCGCGTCACACGTTCCGGAACTGTGTGGAATCGGCAAGATCGTTACGTATCGGGAATCAAATAACAAAAAGAACTCCTGACTATTCACTATTCGATGCGAATCCTCCAAGATGGGCACGCCGTCGGCCGGGCATGCCCGGTCGCCCGACCGGCGGCGATACGCGGGCCAGCGTATCCCTCTTCCACTTGGAGAACACAATGAACAACAATGTGTTGCCGCGTTTCATCCCGCGCGCACTTGCAGCGGGTTGCCTTCTTGCAGTGGCGAGCGTGTCCCAGGGTGCAGGCGTCTATGCGCCTTATGTCGACGTGACGCTCTATCCGACGCCGCTCGTCGACCAGATCGGCGTCCGGCAAGGCATCCAGCAGTTCACGCTCGCGTTCGTGGTCGCGGGCAACGGTTGCGTGCCGTCGTGGGGCGGCGTGCAGCCGATCGGCAACGGCGCGAGCGGCGGCCTGCTGACCGCACTGTCGACGTCGATCGCGAGCTATCGCGCGAAAGGCGGCGAAGTCGCCGTGTCGTTCGGCGGTGCGAACGGCACGCCGCTGATGCAGGCGTGCACGACGGTCCCCGCGCTGGCGAGCGCGTACCAGACGGTGATCGACACGTACGGCCTCACGCACCTCGACTTCGACATCGAAGGGGTGTCGCAGCTGGATACGGCCGCGGTCGCGCGCAACTTCCAGGCGGTCACGCAACTGCAGGCAAGCTATGCGGCGAAAGGCAAGCCGCTGCACGTCACGCTGACGCTGCCGACGATGCCGACCGGGCTCACGCAGGACGGCCTGAACGTCGTCAACGCGGCGATCTCGAACCAGACCGTGTTCGATGCGGTGAACGTGATGGCGATGGATTACGGCCCCGCGAACCTCGACATGGGCGCGGCCGCGATCAGTGCCGCGCAGGCGCTGTACTCGCAACTCGATACGGCCTTCAAGTCGGCGGGCCAGCCGAAGACCAATGCCCAGCTCTGGCAGATGGTCGGCGTCACGCCGATGATCGGCGTGAACGACGTGCAGGGCGAAACCTTCACGCTCGCAAATGCGCAAAGCGTGCTGAACGCGGCGGTCGGCAACGGCTACGGCTTCTTCGGCAACTGGTCGGTCGGCCGCGACCAGGCGTGCGCGTCCGGCGGCACGTCTGCGTCGCCGACCTGCTCAGGCGTCGCGCAGCAGCCGTACGCGTTCGCGACGATCTTCAAGCAGCTCGACGGCAAGTGGGGCGCGGGCGTCACGCAGGATCCGAACTACGGCGGCGGCTCGGACGGCGGCACGCCGCAGCCGGGCGCGCCCTGGGCGGCCGGCCAGGTCTATACGGCCGGTGCGACGGTCACCTACCAGGGCACGACCTATCAGGCGCAATGGTGGACCCAGGGCGACGTACCCGGCCAGGCCGCCGTGTGGAAGGCGGTGGGCGGCGGCACGGCCACGTGGTCGGCGACCACCGCGTATTCCGGCGGCACCTGCGTGATGTACCAGGGCGCGAAATACTGCGCGAAATGGTGGACGCAAGGCGACAACCCGAGTGCCGGCGGCGTGTGGGTGAAATCGTGATGCGGGATTGCGGCCGTCGCTAGGCGCGCGGCTCGCGCATCAGGGGCCGTTCACGGCGATCGCGACCGGATCGCCGGCGGACGGCCCGCCGGTCGGCAGTACCCTGCCCGCTTTCAGCCGCGCGCGTGCTCGGCCAGCAGCCTGGCCTTCGCATCGACGAGCAGCGCTGCATGCCTGTCGCGATGCTGGCGAATCCGCTCGGTCGGCCCGACCACGGACAGCCCGTACCAGTCGCCGTCGAGCGTCAGCGCGACCGCGATCGCCGACAGCTCGGGCGCGCTCTCGCCGAAGTTCTCGGCCCAGCCGAGTTCGCGAAACCGGGCGGTTTGCGCGACGAGCGCGGGCAGGTCCGCCACCGTCGCGTCGGTGAAGCGCTCGAACGGCAACTGCGCGCCGAGCGCCTGCTGCGCGTCGCCGTCCAGTTCCGCGAAAATCGCCTTGCCGATCGAGTTCGCATGCAGCGGGCGCAACTCGCCCGGCGCACGCGTATAACGGATCGCCTGCTCCGATTCGACGACGTCGAGATAGGTAACGGACACCCCCTGGATCTTGCCGAGCACGGCCGTCTCGCGGCTCGCGTCGCGCAGCGCGACGAGATGCGGATGGACGATGTCGACGACCGGATCGGTCGCGTCGATCGCGATGGCGATGGTCTGCAGGCGCCGCGTCGGGTAGTAGCCGCCGCGCTTGCGCACTTCGTACAGATAGCCGCGGCTCACGAGCGTGCGCGCCATCGCGAGACAACTCGACGGCGGCACGTCGAGCAGGCGCGCGAGTTCGGTGAGCGGCAGCGGCCGCCGTTCGGCGGCGAACAGCTCGAACAGGTCGAGCGTGCGGGCAACGAGTTTGACGTCCATGACGAGCGCTTGAATCGGAACGGGAAACCGCGCACCGGGCCGGCCGCCGGGTCGGTACGGTCAGTACGACTTCGGCAGCCCGAGCACCTTCTCCGCGATGTAGCACAGGATCAGTTGCGGACTCACGGGCGCGAGCCTCGGAATCATACACTCGCGCAGGTAGCGCTCGACATGGTATTCCTTCGCGTAGCCCATCCCGCCGTGCGTCGCGACCGCCGTCTGGCACGCCTGGAACGCGGCTTCCGCGCCGAGGTATTTCGCGGCATTCGCCTCCGCGCCGCACGGCTGCCCCGCGTCGTAGCGCGTCGCAGCCTTCATCACCATCAGCCACGCGGCCTCGAGCTGCATCCACGCCTGCGCGAGCGGATGCTGGATCGACTGGTTCTGCCCGATCGGCCGGCCGAACACCACGCGCTCGCACGCGTACTGCGTCGCGCGGCGCAGCGCGGCCTGCCCGAGCCCGATCGCCTCCGCGGCGATCAGGATCCGTTCGGGATTCAGCCCGTGCAGCAGATAGCGGAAGCCGTCGCCTTCGTTGCCGATCAGGTCGCTTTCCGGTACGCGCAGGTTGTCGATGAACAGCATGTTCGAATCGACCGCCTTGCGGCCCATCTTCTCGATCTCGCGCACCTCGACGCGCGACCGGTCGAGGTCGGTATAGAACAGGCTCAGCCCGTCGGTCGGCTTCGCGACCTGGTCGAGCGGCGTCGTGCGCGCGATGATCAGCATCTTGTTCGCGACCTGCGCGGTCGAGATCCAGATCTTGCGCCCGCTCAGCACGTAGTGGTCGCCGTCGCGGCGCGCCTGCGTGGTGAGGTGCGTGGTGTCGAGGCCCGCATCGGGTTCGGTCACCGCGAAGCACGCCTTGTCGCGCCCGGCGATCAGCGGCGGCAGGAAGCGCGCCTTTTGCGCGTCGGTGCCGAATACCTGAACCGGGTTCAGCCCGAAGATGTTCATGTGGACGGCCGACGCGCCGGACAGGCCGGCGCCCGATGCGCTGATCGTGCGCATCATCAGCGCGGCCTCGGTCATCCCGAGCCCGGCGCCGCCATGGGCCGGGTCCATCGCGATGCCGAGCCAGCCGGCCTCGGCGAGCGCCGCGTGGAAATCGGCCGGAAACCCGCCCGCGCGATCGCGCTCGAGCCAGTAGTCGTCGCCGAAGCGCGCGCAGATTTTCTCGATCGCGCTTTCGATCGCGCGCTGGTCATCGGTCAGGTCGAACTGCATGGAATGCTCTCCTGAAAAGGCTGAGCGGCCGCGCCGCTGTCAAGAAGGAAAACGCCCGGTGGCGCCGAGGCTTCCGCTCCGAAGAGCGTCCCGCTGCGGGATGGCCCTCTCGGCGCGTTGATGCCAGGCGGCAGGTCTCGGGCGCTCACAACGGAAACACGCCCACGATCACTGCCGCGAACACCATCAGCACGGTGGCCGCAAACAGGAACGGAATCGTGAATTTCTGGTGCTCGGCGAGCTCGACGCCGGTCAGGCCGACGATCAGGAACGTCGCGGGCGTGAGCGGGCTGACCGGGAAGCCCGTCGTCATCTGGCCGAGCAGTGCTGCCTGCGCCATCTGGATCGGCGGTACGCCCAGCAGCTTCGCGCTTTCCGCGAGCACCGGCAGCACGCCGAAGTAGAACGAATCGGGGTCGAACAGCAGGCTGAGCGGCATCGACAGCAGCCCGAGCACGAACGGCATGTGGCGCGCGTGCTCGACCGGCACGTGCGCGACGACCACGTCGGCCATCGCCTTCAGCATCCCGGTGCCGGACATGATGCCGGTGAACGCGCCGGCCGCGAGCAGCACGCTCGCCATCATCAGCGCGGCCTTGGCATGCGCGTCGATCCGCTCGCGCTGCGCCTGCACGTCCGGGTAGTTGATCACGAGCGCGGCGACCGTGCCGAGCATGAACATCACCATCGGGTCGACGATGCCCGACACGAGCGTGACGAGCACGACGAGCGTCAGCACGAGATTGATCCGGAAGCGCGCCGGCCGGCGCAACGCGCGCTCGGCATCGGTCAGCGCACGCGGCGCAATCGCGAGCGACGCCGCACCGGCACGATCGAGCCCGAGCCGTTTCGCCTCGCGCACGCCGAGCACGTAGGCGGTGCCGAACACGAACACGAGCCCGACGATCTGCACCGGAATCATCGGCATGAAGATCGCGGAACCGGGAATGTGCAGCGCCGCCGACGCGCGCAGCATCGGCCCGACCCATGGCAGGAAATTGACGCCGGCCGCCATCGACGCGACGCACGCGAGGATGCGGCGATCCATCCCGAGCCGCGTATAGAGCGGCATCATCGCGGGCAGCGTGACGAGAAACGTGACGGCGCCCGAGCCATCGAGATGGATCAGCAGCGCGAGCAGCGCCGAGCCCATCACGATGCGCGGCGGATGGCAGCCGATCACGCGCAGCACGCCCGCGATGATCGGGTCGAGCATCCCGGCGTCAGTGAGGATTCCGAAAAAAAGAATCGCAAAAACGAACATCCCGGCGATCGGGCCGATGTTCTGTACGCCGTGCACGATGAACTTGCCGGTCGCGAGCCCGAAACCGGCCGCGAGCGACGCGGCCACCGGCACGACGATCAGTGCGACGAGCGGCGACAGCCGTTTCGTGATGATCAGGCCGAACAGCGCGACGATGGCGATCGCGCCGATCCATGCAAGCATGATGCGTCTCCTTTTCAGCCGGTGCGCCCATGAGGCGCCCGGCGTGGTGTTCGAATGGTCGTGGCCGCACGCGTGGCCGTGCGGCGGCGTCGGGCGCGCGGCATGCGCCGGCGACTGTGATGCCGGTCAGTCCTGACGCGTGTCGCGGTCGCGGTCGTGGTCGTTGGCGGTCGCGTCGGCGAACACCTGGGCCGCGTGTTCGTTCAGCGCGGGCGGCGGCCGCCGGTACGTGGCCGGCGTGCGGCCGAGCTTGATCGGCGACGCGATACCGCGATGCCGGCCCAGCTCGACCTTCATCTGCCGATGCGCGACATGCGGATGGTCGAGCGCCGCATCGAGCCCGAGCACCGGCGCGCACGGCACGCCGCGGCGCATCAGTTGCTCGGCA
>NZ_JAAGPB010000383.1:0-237 GCF_017104585.1 Burkholderia sp. Ac-20392 | reverse complement strand
AAAAAAAAAAAAAAAAAATCATGTATATTTTAAAGTTTTTGCGAAAAATTGACGCATTGAAAACACGCCAACGATACGATCGACTCGACGTGCTCCTACGTCAGCTATACAATACGAAGCTAGCGCTAGGATATATACTACGATCCATGCGTACTTTGTGCTACATCAAGTCATGTTTCGCGTCAACGTTACATCCACGACCATCTACACCGTATAACACACAATGCATTGTACCCT
>NZ_JAAGPB010000382.1:0-8492 GCF_017104585.1 Burkholderia sp. Ac-20392 | reverse complement strand
CGCGGGCCGACAGCGCGCAGGCAAGGCCCGTACGGCCGGCCGCGCCGAGCGCGCGCAGCGTGAGGTGGTGAGCGTCTTCCGCATCCATCTTGAACAGGGATGCGCGGGCCAGCGGATAGAGGGAACTGAACACGGGAATTGGGCGGACAGCCGGAATGAATGACAACCCGCTATTTTACCGGGAGTTGGGCGGCAGGGGCGCGCTTCGCTTCGTCATCCCCGCGGCGCGCGTCAGCCCGAGCCCGAATGCCCGCCCGGCAACGGCGCACGGGCCAGCGCCGCGTCGACGGGCGGCAGGTCGATCCGTTCCGGATCGAGTATCTTCCAGCGGCCGTCGATCAGCCCTTCGAGCGGGTGGAAGTTCGCCTTGTAGGCCATTTTCGGGCTCTCGCGGATCCAGTAGCCGAGGTACACGTAGGGCAGGCCGAGGCTCTTCGCCTGCTCGATCTGCCACAGGATGTTGTAAGTGCCGTAGCTCGTGTGCTGGTCGTCGGGCTCGAAGAACGTGTAGACGGACGACAGCCCGTCGCCGAGGATGTCGATCATGCTGACCATGCGCAGCTTGCCGGGCTCGCCGCCCGGGGCATCGAGGTCGCGGAATTCGACGAGGCGCGAGTTGATCCGGCTCTGCAGCAGGAATTGCTCGTACTGGTCGCGGCTGTCGCGATCCATGCCGCCGCCCGCGTGGCGCGCCGACTGGTAGCGCATATAGAGCGCGTAGTGCTCTTCGTCGTAATGCAGCGGCGAAACCGTCGCAACGAGCGTGCGGTGCCGCTTCCACATCCGGCGCTGCGTGCGCGACGGCGCGAACGCATCGACGGGGACGCGCACCGGCACGCAGGCACGGCAGCCGTCGCAGTACGGGCGATAGGTGAACACGCCCGAGCGCCGGAAGCCGGCCTTGACGAGTTCGGTGTAGATGTCGGAATTGATCAGGTGGCTCGGCGTCGCGACTTGCGAGCGCGCGACGCGGCCGTCCAGATAGCTGCACGGATAGGGCGCCGTTGCATAGAATTGCAGCGCCGAAAGCGGTGAAAGCGGCAGCTCAGTCGGGTGAGTCATGGGCAGCTCTCGTTGCAGGGAGGGAGTGCCGCGCTAGCGCTCGATCCCGGAGGGGGGCGCCGTTTCGGCGCGGCCCGTCAGCGCGGCGAGCACGCGCTTGTCGAACTGCCACGGAATCGGCGGTTCGGCTACCGCGCTGCGCACGTGAGCGACAAAGGCCTTGCGTGCGATCTCGCGGCCGCCGAGCGACGCTAGATGCGACGTATTCTGCTGGCAGTCTATCATTTCCAGCCCCTGCTCGCGAAGGTGCGCGATGAGCGTGGCCAGCGCGATTTTCGATGCGTCGGTCGCGTCCGCGTACATCGATTCGCCGAAAAACATTCGCCCGAACGACACGCCGTACAGGCCGCCTACGCGCCGCCCGCCGTGCCACGTCTCGATGCTGTGCGCGTTGCCGGAGCGGTAGAGCGACGTGTACGCGTCGATGATCTCGGCCGTGATCCACGTGCCGCGCTGCCCGCGGCGCGGCGCCTGCGCGCAGGCGCGCATCACACCCGGAAAGTCGTAGTCGACGCGCACTTCCCATTCGGGTTCGCGCAGCACGCGCTTCAGCGTCTTGCGCAGCGAAGGCGACACCTTGAATTCGGCCGGCACGAGGATCATGCGCGGGTCGGGGCTCCACCACAGCACGGGCTGGCCGTCCGAGTACCACGGGAAGATGCCGCGCAGATACGCGTCGATGAGGCGTGAGGGCAGCAGGTCGGCGCTCGCGGCGAGCAGCCCGGGCGCGCCGGTGGCGGGACCGAGCGCGCGTTCGATGGGCGGAAACGGATCGTCCGGGCCGAGCCAGGGGACCATGGGGCGGGGGCTCAGCCGTTGCGCAGCGAGCGGAAGATATCGCCGGTGTGCACGCCGTAGTCGCCCGCGGCGCGATCGGCGAAGAAGAATCGCAGGGTCTGGCTGACGGTCGGGAACGCGATCTCATCCCACGGGATGTCGGCTTCGTCGAACAGCTTCACTTCGAGACTTTCCTCGCCGGCCTCGAAGGCCGGATCGGTGAGCCGCGCGAGGTAGAACAGGTGGACCTGGTGCACGTGCGGCACGTTGAGCAGCGTGAACAGGTTCTGAACCTCGACGCGCGCGCCGGCTTCCTCGAGCGTTTCGCGTGCGGCGGCTTCGGCCGTCGTCTCGCCCATTTCCATGAAGCCCGCGGGCAGCGTCCAGAACCCGTAGCGCGGTTCGATCGCGCGGCGGCACAGCAGGATCTGATCGCCCCAGACCGGGACCGTGCCGACGACGTTGCGCGGATTCTGGTAGTGGATCGTGCCGCAGTGATCGCAGACGAAGCGCTCGCGGTTGTCGCCCGGAGGAATGCGCGCGATGACTTCGTGACCGCAGACGGAGCAGAATTTCATGTCGAGTGGAAGGGACGAGGTGATGCGAGTGTATCACCGGGGCGCGGCATTCTTGAACGCCTGCGCGTGCAGGCCGCGTGTCGTAAGAAGCGGGGCGGGGAGTGCGACGGAAAAACAAAAAGCCCGGCACTGGGCCGGGCTTTTTGCGTAATTCTGGACGTTGGTTGCGGGGGTAGGATTTGAACCTACGACCTTCGGGTTATGAGCCCGACGAGCTGCCAGACTGCTCCACCCCGCGTCCGTCGAAGAAATGAATTATAAGGAGTAACCCGAGTGCGTGCAAGCGTTTTCTGACAATTTCTTGTCGCTGCTTGTGGGGCCGGTACGGTGGGTGGGTGCGCTAGAATCGAGCGGTTTGTTTCGTTTCTTCTGCAGCGGGGCCGTGCGCGATCGCTCCGGCGCTGTTGCGACTCTCATTACTGTATCGACGGATTCATGGACATCGCTCACGATCTGCAATCGATCGGCGCGCAGGAACAGGCGCTTGTGTTTCCCCATTTCGACCCGGCCCGCGCGTGGGCGCTCGGCAACCGGATGCATGCGCTCGCGACGTCGCGCGGCCATGCGATCGCAATCGACATCGTCACATTCGGCCAGCCGCTGTTCTACGCGGCGCTCGCTGGCGCCACGCCCGACAATGCCGACTGGGTGCGCCGCAAGCGCAACGTCGTCGCGCATTTCCGTCGCAGCTCGTACGCGATCGGCCTGCGCATGCAGCAGGCCGGCGCGACGCTTGCCGACAAGCACGGGTTGCCGATCGCCGAATATTCGCCGCATGGCGGCTCGTTCCCGCTGACCGTTGCCGGTGCCGGCGTGATCGGCTCGATCACTGCGTCGGGGCTGCCGCAGCGCGCGGACCACGAATTCGTCGTCGAGGCGTTGTGTGCCGAGCTCGGTCACGACTACGCCGTGCTGGCCCTCGCCAGGAGCTGAACGATGCAACTGCCCGGTTACGCATGGCTCGCGATCGCGATCGTCGCGGAAGTGATCGGCACGTCGGCGCTGCGCGCGGCGGACGGCTTCACGCGCCTCTGGCCGTCGTTGCTGGTCGTTGCCGGCTACGGCATCGCGTTCTACTGCCTGTCGATCACGTTACGCACGATGCCCGTCGGCATCATCTATGCAGTCTGGTCGGGCGCCGGCATCGTGCTGATCACGCTCGTCGCGATGCTGCTCTATCGCCAGGTGCCGGACCTGCCGGCCGTGATCGGCCTTGGCCTGATCATCGCCGGCGTCGTGGTGTTGAACCTGTTTTCGAAGATGCAGGCGCACTGAGCGTGCGACTGCCATTTGCCGGATGACCCTCATGACCGATTCCACTTCCGCAGCCGTTTCCGCCGAATCCACGCAGCCCGACGTACGCGCGCATGTCGCGAACCGCATCGGGTTTCTCGAACTGAACCGGCCGAAGGCGCTGAACGCGCTGTCGGTCGGCATGATCCGGCTGATGCAGCAGGCGCTCGATGCGTGGCGCGACGATCCCGAAGTCGTCGCGGTCGTCGTGCACAGCCCGCATCCGCGCGCGTTCTGCGCGGGCGGTGACGTACGCTTCTTCCACGATGCGTGGCAGCGCGGCGACCGCGATGCGGTCGACACGTTCTTCATCGAGGAATACACGCTCAACCACACGATCTTCACGTATCCGAAGCCCTATATCGCGCTGATGCACGGTGTCGTGATGGGCGGCGGCATGGGTATTTCACAGGCGGCGCGGCATACGGGCGGCCTGCGTGTCGTGACCGACTCGACGAAGATGGCGATGCCGGAAACGCGTATCGGCCTGTTCCCGGACGTCGGGATGAGCTGGTTCCTCGCGCGCACGCCCGGCGCGATCGGCCGCTATCTCGCGGTGACCGGCGCGACGCTCGACGCGGCCGGCGCGCTTTACGCGCAGCTCGCTGACGTCTATCTGCCCGATGCCGCACTGCCGGCGCTGCTCGATACGCTGCGCAGCGCGCGCATCGACAGCGGCGAGCAGGCGGTCGCGTGCGTGGCCGACGCGGCGGCCGCACACAAGGTCGTACCGACGCCCGACACGTCGGCGCTGGCCGACGCGCGCGCCGGGATCGACCGGCATTTCGCGCAGCCGGACATCGGCGCGATCGTCGCGTCGCTCGACGCCGAGCAGGATTGCGCTGCCGTCGACGGATGGGTCGAGAAGGCGACCCATGCGATGCGCGAACAGTTGTCGCCGCTGTCGATGGCCGTGTCGCTGGAAGTCGTCGAGCGTGCGCGCGGCGCAACGATGGCCGACTGCCTGCGGCGCGATCTCGATCTCACGCGCTCGACGTTCGCGCGCGGCGACGTGATCGAAGGCGTGCGCGCGCTGATCGTCGACAAGGACCACCAGCCGGTCTGGCGCTTCAAGTCGTCCGCCGATATCGATCGCGCAGACGTGCTCGAGATGTTCGACAGCCCGTGGACGCCGGACACGCATCCGCTGCGGAAACTGCAGGACTGACGCCGGTCGGACTGACCGAACGCGAGCTGGAAACAAAAAGGCCGCCTGCATGTGCAGGCGGCCTTTTTCATGGGTGTCGACCGCGTTATTCGTCGCCGGTGTCGTCCGACATGAACGCACGCATGAACACGAGCGCGCCGAAGCCCCACACCGCGTTCGCCGCGAAGCCGGCCGCGAGTACGGGCATCATGTTGCCCGACGGCCAGATGCCGCGCAGCGGATCGATCGCGAATACGCGGGCGGCCGTCAGCACGATGCCGCCGAACACCAGCGCGCCGATCCACGAGGCCTCGCGCTCCGGCGAGACGCGCAGCAGCCACGCCATCGGGATCGCACAGCACGCGCTGATCAGCGCATTCGCGACAAATTCAGGAATGCCGAGCGGCGCGAATGGTTGCGTGGAGAAGCCGGTTGCGGCGATCAGGTCGGCTGTATGAAGGAGTGCGAGCGTGGCTTCGCGGAAGAACAGGGCGGCCAGGAAGCCGGACAGGAATGGCAGGATGACTTTCTGCATCGATGAGTGCACCGCAGGCGCGCACGGCCGGGGCCGTCCGCGCGGAGTTATTCGGATAGGTGCGTCATTATAGGGCCCGCCCGCCGCGATATTCGCTCCAGCGTCGTGCTAATCACGAAAGCGGAAAACCTAAGCTCAAAAAAATCGTTCCAAAGCCCTGCACCGATCCCTAGACTGATTTCCCAGAAACAGCCGTGCAATCGCGTCCTCGCCCGCTGCACGGCCTGACCGGCGAGCCATCCCGATTCGAACGCACACCATGCATGCGCCGCATATCCGCGACGCGAGCAGGGCGGTGTTTTTCTCAAATTCCGGCAAGGACAGTCAAGCAGGAGCAGCAGATGAATGTGTTCTGGTTTATCCCCACGCACGGCGACAGCCGCTATCTCGGTACGGCCGAAGGTGCGCGCGCCGCGGATTACGATTACTTCAAGCAGGTCGCGGTGGCGGCCGATACGCTCGGCTACGAGGGCGTGCTGCTGCCGACCGGCCGTTCCTGCGAGGATGCGTGGGTCGTTGCATCGAGCCTCATCCCGGCAACGCAGCGCCTGAAATTCCTGGTTGCGATCCGTCCCGGCATTGCATCGCCGGGGCTGTCGGCGCGGATGGCCGCGACGTTCGACCGCCTGTCGGGCGGCCGCCTGCTGATCAACGTGGTGACGGGCGGCGATGCCGCCGAGCTCGAAGGCGACGGCCTGTTCGCGGATCACGACACGCGCTACGAAATCACCGACGACTTCCTGAACATCTGGCGCGGGCTGCTGTCCGCGTCGCACGACAACGGCGGGTTCGACTACATCGGCAAGCATCTGCAGTCGAAGGGCGGCAAGGCGTTGTATCCGCCCGTGCAGCGTCCGCATCCGCCGCTGTGGTTCGGCGGTTCGTCGCCGGCTGCGCATGAGATCGCGGCCGATCACATCGACACCTATCTGACCTGGGGCGAGCCGCCCGCGGCAGTTGCAAAGAAGATCGCCGATATTCGCGCCCGCGCGGAGGCACGTGGCCGCAAGATCAAGTTCGGCATTCGTCTGCACGTGATCGTGCGCGAGACCGAGGACGAAGCATGGCGCGACGCCGAGCGCTTGATCAGCCGCCTCGACGACGAAACCATCGCGCGTGCGCAGAAGGCGTTCGCGAACATGGATTCGGAAGGCCAGCGCCGGATGGCCGCGCTGCACGGCGGCAAGCGCGGCGGCCGTGAGGTGCTCGAGGTGTATCCGAATCTGTGGGCCGGCGTCGGCCTCGTGCGCGGCGGCGCGGGCACTGCGCTCGTTGGCAATCCGGAGCAGGTCGCGGAGCGCATGCGCGAATACGCGGATCTCGGCATCGAGACCTTCATCCTGTCCGGCTATCCGCACCTGGAGGAGTCGTACCGTTTCGCGGAACTCGTGTTCCCGCTGATCAAGGGCAACGGTGCGGCGAAGGCGACCGGCCCGCTGTCGGGCCCGTTCGGCGAGATCGTTGGCAACAGCTATCTGCCGAAAGCGGCCCAGAGCTGAGCGACAGGAGGCTTGCGATGACAACGAAAACGTCGACGGCGGGCGCGGCCGTGGCCGCCCGTGCATGGCGCGGCATCGCGCCGTGGCTCGTGCCGCTTGCGCTGCTGGTGGCATGGGAAGTCGGTGCGCGCACCGGCTGGCTGTCGACCCGCGTGTTGCCCGAGCCCGTGGCGGTCGTGCGAGCGGCCTGGTCGCTCGTGACGTCGGGTGAAATGTGGGCGAACGTGAAGGTCAGCACCTGGCGCGCGCTGTTCGGTTTCGCGATCGGCGGCGGCGTCGGCCTCGCGCTGGGGCTCGCGACCGGCTTGTCGAAGGCGGCCGAGGTCGCGCTCGATTCGACGATCCAGATGATCCGCAACATCCCGGCGCTCGCGATGATTCCGCTCGTGATCCTGTGGTTCGGCATCGACGAGAAGGCGAAGCTGTTCCTCGTTGCGCTCGGCGTGTTCTTCCCGGTCTACATCAACACGTATCACGGGATCCGCTCGGTCGACGCGAACCTGATCGAGATGGCGAAGAGTTACGGCGTGCGCGGCTTTGCGCTGTACCGCGACGTGATCCTGCCCGGTGCGTTGCCGTCGATCCTCGTCGGTGTGCGCTTTGCGCTCGGGCTGATGTGGGTGATGCTGATCGTCGCGGAAACGATCTCCGCGCAGTCGGGCATCGGCTACATGACGATGAACGCACGTGAATTCCTGCAAACCGACGTGGTGGTGGTCGGCATCCTGCTGTACGCGGTGCTCGGCAAGCTGGCCGACGTGCTGGCGAAATGGCTCGAGCGCGTGACGCTGCGCTGGCACCCCGCTTATCAATCAGGAGCAAAGGCATGAATGCGACGACTTCGGCGGCCGCCTACGGCCCGCTCGCCGGCGCAGACCTCGAGGCCGAACTGGCGCAGGCGCGTGTCGCGGACGGCGACGCGCGGGACGCGGCGGTTCTCGAACGTGACGGCAGCGCATCCGTCGTTCCGCTCGCGCGGCGACGGCCAGGAAGCCCGGTACCCGACGATGCAGTGACACTGTCGGGTGTCAGCAAGCGCTTCGGGGCACGCACGGTGCTCGACAACGTCGAACTCGGGATCGCGCGCGGCAGCTTCGTCGCGATCGTCGGCCGCAGCGGCTGCGGGAAATCGACCCTGCTGCGTCTCGTTGCCGGGCTTGAGCAGCCGAGCAGCGGCGCGCTCGAGACGCGCGGCGAGGGCGGCGGTGTGCTCGATACACGGATCATGTACCAGGATGCGCGCCTGCTGCCGTGGAAGACCGTGCTGCAGAACGTGATGCTGGGCCTCGGGCGCGGCGCGCGCGACCAGGCGCGCGCGGTGCTCGATGAAGTCGGCCTGCTGGAACGTGCGAACGACTGGCCCGCGCAACTGTCGGGCGGCCAGCGGCAGCGTGTCGCACTGGCCCGCGCGCTCGTGCACCGGCCCCAACTGCTGTTGCTCGACGAGCCGCTCGGCGCGCTCGACGCGCTGACCCGCATCGAGATGCATGCGCTGATCGAGCGGTTGTGGCGTGAGCATCGATTCACCGCGCTCCTCGTCACGCACGACGTGCAGGAGGCCGTCGCGCTCGGCGACCGCATCCTGCTCATCGAGCAGGGGA
>NZ_JAAGPB010000381.1:0-239 GCF_017104585.1 Burkholderia sp. Ac-20392 | reverse complement strand
GGATGGAGGATCGAAGTAACAGGCGAGTAGGAGATAGAGGTGGTAGATGAATAAGGAGAGAGTGAAGGGGGAGAGGAACTGGGTGAGGAACGGATGGGTCGCAGGAGCGTAGGGAAGAACGGTGGAGTGAGAAGACGGAGGAAGAGGAGTGAGAGAGAAGAGGGATGTAAGGGCAGCAAGAGGGATGGGTGGAAGGAGGGTAGGATTGAGTGATAGGAGCAGATGTTGTTTTTTTTGTC
>NZ_JAAGPB010000380.1:0-8305 GCF_017104585.1 Burkholderia sp. Ac-20392 | reverse complement strand
CCCACCATTCCACCGCGCGACGCGCCACCTGCGGCGGCACCGCCGGCGCTCCCGGGGCAGCCATCGGTCAGGCCGCCATCGCGAAGAAGCACTGCGTGCCGGCCTTCACGAGATAGCGCTTCACCGTCGCCAGCGACACGCCGAGTTCGCGCGCGATCTCGGCCTGCGTGAGCCCGTCGAGCTGCGCGAGCAGGAACGCGCGCTTCGCCGCGAGCGGCAGGCCGTCGAGCAACCGGTCGATTTCGAGCAGCGTCTCGAGCACGACGGCCCGCTCCTCCGGCGACGACGCGTACGCTTCGGGACGCTGCGCGAGCACATCGAGATATGCGCGCTCGATCTGCTCGCGCCGCCAGTGGTTGCTCAGCACGCGCTGCGCGACCGTCGTCAGGAACGCGCGCGGCTCGTCGGCGCCGATCGGCTCGTCGCGCGCGAGCAGCCGCATGAACGTGTCGTGCGCGAGATCGGCCGCGCGGTGCGCGCAACCGAGCTTCCGGCTCAACCAGCCGCGCAGCCACGCATGGTGGCCGGTGTAGAGGGCGTCGATTTCTCGATGGAGAGACAGCTTGTCAGCAGACATGGCCGGGTTCCGGGGTGCGCAGGCGTCAACGATTTTGTAAATGAGAATGATTATTATATACAAAACCGGAGCGACGACCGGCGTTCCGGTGCGCGGTGGCCGCTGCCGCGCTCCGGCGGGGGCGCACCGATGACGGTCACGCGCTGGCGCGGCACAAGTGCGGCGTTCCACGCACGCCGCGACAACGGGACAGGAATGGATGACCCGGCCGCGACGACACCGCCAGGCATGCACCGCCCGCCGCTAACACATTCATTACACCCCGGCCAAATCGATTCATTAAATAGTTATTTGACGGATCGATAACAATATCCCGACCGCCTTCATTCCTCCCCGAATTGCCCGAAATTATCGCGAGATATGCAAGCCGCAATGGCCAAATCTCGAAATGACAATCAATTGATACGTAATTTTCAACAATTCAAATCCCCCGATCGCGGAAATAGGAGGACATCCCTGTCTGCGTCAGGCCACAAAAGAGAATTTCATTTTTGTCGTTTTAATCGGCCTCGGTAGTCTCCTGCCATTCCGGATCACGAACACAAGCCAATGCGCAAGGAGATGACATGAAACGCACGACCCTCTCTCTGATTTCCATCGCTTCATTCGCGGCGATACCCGTCGCGCATGCGCAGTCGAGCGTCACGCTGTATGGCGTGATCGACACGTCGATCACCTACGTGAACCATGCGCAGGGCAAGGACAACGCGTGGATGCTCGGCAACAGCAGCGCAGGCAACCTGGCCGGCAGCCGCTGGGGCGTGAAAGGCACCGAGGATCTCGGCGGCGGGCTGAAGGCGCTGTTCCAGCTCGAGAACGGCTTCGACCCGAGCAACGGCCGGATGGGCCAGGGCGGCCGCATGTTCGGCCGGCAGGCGTTCGTCGGCCTGACGAGCGACCGCTACGGCACGCTCACGTTCGGCCGCCAGTACGATCCGCTCATCGATCTCGTGCAGGGCATCACCGCCGACAACTATCTCGGCAGCGTGTTCGCGACGGCGGGCGACGTCGACAATTACGACAACAGCTTCCGCGTCGACAACGCGGTGAAGTACACGTCGGCCGTCTATTCGGGCCTGCAGTTCTCGGCGATGTACTCGTTCGGCGGCATCGCCGGCAGCACCGGCGCCGCGAATTCGTATTCGGCTGCCGTGTCGTACAACAACGGGCCGTTCAGCGTCGCGGGCGGCTACTTCCACACGACCAACAGCCCCGCGTCGAACACCCAGCGCAGCGGCTGGACCAGTTCGTCGGACGGCACGTTCGACGGCCCGGTCAACAGCGGCTATGCGAGCGCGCATTCGATCGGCATCGCGCGCATCGCGGGCCAGTACGTCGCCGGCCCGTTCACGTTCGGCCTCGGCTACAGCAACGCACAGTACCGCCGCGATGGAAGCTCGGTGTTCGGCTCGAACGAGCACTACAACACGGGGCAAGGCTTCGTGAACTACCAGGCAACCAATGCGCTGCTGGTCGGCGTCGGCTACAGCTATACGCGCTCGGGCGGCGACACGTCGGCCACCTATCACCAGGTATCGGCCGGCGCGGACTACAACCTGTCGAAGCGCACCGACGTCTACCTGACCGCCGCGTACCAGCACGCAAGCGGCCAGACCGGCGACGGCAAGGGCGGCTCGATGGCCGCGCAGGCGTCGATCGGTTCGTACGGCTATGCGGGCACGAGCTCGCAGACGATGGTCAACCTCGGCCTGCGCCACCGCTTCTGATGCAAAACGGCCGGCTGCGCGACACACGGCCGGTCGAATCCGCATTCAGCGGTACGGCGGCTTCGGCCGCCGTTGTTTTTGAATCGTCTTTCCGTCGCCCTTTTCAATCCGGATATCGATTGCCGCGCGATTTCCATCCGGCTTGATTCAGCACCGATTTTCCCCGAGCAAATGACGCGACGCGTCAGTATTCCGGCGGCTCCACTGGCCCGGCATTCGCACGAAAATCCGGCCATTTTTACCGATAATGCTTCGCTGCCCCCCGTGATCGGACGCGATAAAAATGCGTGGCGAACGCATGGGCAAATGCAAAGGAAAGTTTGACGCGAGCCATTTGGCTGCTCGCTATGGCACACTTCGCGTCTGCGTAATTTCCTTGCACCGGGCGGCCGGATTCCGCCCCATCCTGCCATGCCGCGTCAGACAACCCGTTCGATCAGCCGAGCAACGCTGAAAATCGCCGCGACGATTGCCATGTCGTGCGCGCTGCACGGTATTGCGCGGGCCGATTGCCTCGACGACGCGGCCGCGTTCCAGCACGTGAGCGTCAGCCTGATGCGCGGCATCGCGCAGGTCGAGTCGGGCATGAATCCGAGCGCCGTCAACACCAATACGAACGGCACGGTCGACATCGGCCTGATGCAGATCAACAGCACCTGGCTGCCGACGCTCGCGCGCGAAGGCATCACGCGGGAGAGCCTGTTCGATGCGTGCACGAACGCGTATGTCGGCGCGTGGATCCTGTCGCAGAACATTCGCCAGCTCGGCGCCAACTGGAACGCGATCGGCGCGTACAACTCCGCCTCGCCCGACAAGCGCCTCGCGTATGCGCGCAAGGTCTATGATGCAATCCGGACCATGCCGGATTCGCCGGATACTCCCATGCCTATCCTTCCACCGTCCTTTACGCCGCCGCAACAGGCGCAGGCGTACAACCCGTTCGCGAGCCTGAGCGTGTCCGCCCCGCAGCAGGTCACGCGTCCGCGCACGATTTCGTCGGCCCCGCCGCCGCCTCCGCCGCAGGGCGGCCCCGCCGGCCCGGCCGGCACCTACAACTTCGGCTGGACGGTCACGGGTGCGGACCAGGCGAAGCCGACCCAGGTCTTCGACGATGGCGCGCGGATCTACGTGCAGTTCAGCGACATGAAGCACCTGCCGGCGATCTTCACCGAGACGTCGTCCGGGCGCGTGCTGATGTCGTGGGAGCTGCAGTTTCCGTATGCCGTCCTGACCCGTCCCGCGCAAACGTTAATCTTCCAGCTCGGGCCGTTCGAGGCGCGCGCGCAGCGTAGCGCGGGCAATGGCGCCGGCATGACGGCGCAGAGTGGGACGGGCGGCACGGCGACGGCTGCGGCCGCGGGCTCGAAAAAGTCGGCGAATACGGCGGCAAATGCGGCAGCCAGTCCGGCTGCAACGGCATCAAAACGCACGGCGTCGGCCGATGCGCTGTGGTACGTGAATACGCCTTCGACGTCGGGAATCACGGCGGCCTCGCCCTCGACCGCGAACATTCCGGCCACGCTGCCGACCGCCATCACGTCGAACACGCCGCCGCCCGCGCCGGCTCAAGTGCCGGCTGCAGCCGCTCAGCCTTCGCGCGCCAGCGCGGATGCGCTGTGGTACATCTCGAAGTAGCACACCGTCGATCGTACGCGTCGCGCGGCGATCATCGCTCCACGGTCGGCGGCAGCTCGGGCGCGTTCATGTCGTCCACCCATTGCAGGTCGGCCGTACCGTTCTTCCTGAAATACACGCGCAGATAGCGCGACGTCGACGATTCCGGTTGTGGAATCGTCACGTCGATCATCTTGCGTTCCGCCGCGACGCCACGCTCGATCTCGTCCAGCGGTTGCGCGAACACCCACGCCAGTTTCACCGCTTGCCCCGGCGTCACCTGGCAGCCGCAGGCGAACCCGCCGCCACCGCCGAAGGCCTCGCCTGCTTCCCGTGCAGAAGGATTGCCGAAGCATCCCGACTTGTGTTCGTTGTCAAGCCAGAACTCGTGAAGCTTGCGGGTGTACTCGTTATAGCCGGTGATGCAAACGGTGCGAGACGCCGGCGATGCTGCGTCATCAGGTCGTCCGCATCCGGCCAGCACGCCGAGCACGCCCAGCGCCGCCAGTGTCAGCGCGCGAACCCCTGCCCCGGACTGCTTCGGCCGCTTCGCAAACATGGCGCTGCCGGGCACCGCAAGCATGCCGGCAACATTCATTCGCGGACCCGCAGGCACGCCACCACCGGCCCAACCCCTCACCCGCGCCGCACCCAGATCACCTTGCCGTCGCGAATGCCGAGATTGCGGCGCTCCTGCCGGTAATCCATCGTGCCCGGCAATGACTTGCCGTCGCGCTCGAGCACGCGCCACAGGCAGCCGTCCAGTTGCGCCACCGCATCGGCCTCGGCCTTGCCGACCAGCGCATCGTCCGGCCCCGCGTCTGCCTTGCAGGCCTGCGACGTTGCCGGCTCGCCATTCATCACCATGCCGCCGGCAGTCGCATTCCTCGTTTTCATGTCCGTGCATCCCGCAAACGTTGCGCCCGCAACCAGCGCCATCATCATCACGATCGTCTTCTTCATCGGATTCTCCCTGTTGCGCCCGGCGGAACCTGTGCGGCGTTCCCGGCCGACCGGGCGTTGCATGCATGTTCAGTCCGCGCGCCCGGGCCACGCCGATGCTGCGCACCCCAAGCCGCGGGTTCGGCCTGCCGCCGAAGCCGCCTGCATGTTACCGCACGCTGCGCGGCGTGACGGCACGAGCATGCCGGCTGCGCCGCACGATGCGTGCCGCGACGATCCGCTCAGAACTTGTAGGTCGCGCCCGCAATGGCGTAGTAGTTGCTGCGCGACTGGACGATCGGGCTGTCGCCGTAGCGGCCGAGCAGCCGCGTCACGCCGCCGGTCGCGAGCACCGACCAGTGCTGCGACAGCGTCCAGTTCCACGCGACCGCCATCGACGCGCTGTCGATCCCGCCACTCGTCGAATACGGCCGGAACCGGCTCGTCATCGACTGCGCATCCGTCACGCCGTAGAACGTCTGCGTATAGCGCCCCGAGCCCGCATGCACGGTGCCCGTCACGATGATCTCGTGCTGCGCGGTCTTGAACACCGGCACCGCGAGATCCATGTGCCCCGACACGCCGTGCGACGTGTGCGTCACGGGTGTGTCGATCGTGACACTCAGTTCCGCCGCGTTGAACAGCGTCACGCCCGCGCGCACGCCGACCAGCACCGAGCCCGGAATCCGGCCCATGCCCTTCAGGTAGTCGGAGCCCGGCAAGTCGAGGCGGTTCTCGTCGGCTCGACCGGCGTCGTAGCTCACGGCCGCCGATACGAACGCGCCGTGCGGCAGGTCCAGCCGGTAGCCGGCGCCCTGGGTGCTGTCGATGAAGAAGCCATTGCCGAACTTCGCGGAAAACCCCGGCGCAACGACGCCGCGAGACTGGTTGCTGCCCGGGTAGCGCGGCGCGATACCGCCACCCAGCGACAGCGAATACTGGTTTTCCGCGTGGGCGGCGGCGGCAAGGGTCAGGCCGGCGAGCGGCATGCAATAGCGGTAGCGGCGGAGTATTGGGCGCACAATATTGAGATAGGAGTGACGGAGCCCGCAGTCTAGGTGTCGCCCCGCGCCGAGACTGTCCTGAATATTCGGAAAATCTGTGCTCAATTGTGTTCGATTGTTCGAGATTGTCGCCCCGCTCCCCCGGCCTTCGGTACGCCGGATAGAATTCGCGTGCCGCGCCACGCACCGGCTTGCCGGAGCGTGAGTTGGCGCGTGCGCCCCGAGGAGACCATGAACGAAGATCCACTCAAATACCGTGTACTGCTGATCGAGGACGACGACCGCCTGGCGCAACTCGTCCGCGAGTACCTCGACGGCTATGAATTCGCAGTGACGGTCGTGCGACGCGGCGACCTCGCCGTCGCGGCGGTGCGCGAGCACCAGCCGGCCCTCGTGATACTCGACCTGATGCTGCCGAACCTCGACGGCATGGAAGTCTGCCGGCGCATCCGCGCGTTCACCAACGTCCCCGTGCTGATCCTGACCGCGCGCCTGGACGTCTACGACCAGATCGCGGGCCTCGAGACGGGCGCCGACGACTACGTGACGAAGCCGATCGAGCCGCGCGTGCTGGTCGCCCGCGCCCGCGCGCTGCTGCGCCGTGCGCAGCCGGCCGTCGCGGAAGCACCCGTGGCCGCACCCGAAGCGCTCGTGTTCGGCGAACTGGCGATCTCGCCGCCGAACCGCACCGTCACGTGGCGCGGCGAGCCGGTCGACCTGAAGACCGCCGAATTCAACCTGCTGCTGATCCTTGCGCGCGCGGCCGGCACCGTGCTGAGCCGCGACGACATCCTGAAGCAGTTGCGCGGGATCGAATTCGACGGACTCGACCGCTCGGTCGATTCCGGCATCTCGAAGCTGCGCCGCCGCTTCGAGGATGCGTCGTCGGAGCCGCACAAGATCAAGACGATCTGGGGCCGCGGCTACCTGTTCAGCCCTTCTGCGTGGGACGAATAAATGCTCCGCCCGTTGATTCGGCTGTACCTCGTCGTCATCCTGTTCGTCGCCGCGTCGATCCTGTTCATCCAGCTGTCGTTCGACCGGATCTTCTACGATCGCAGCGCGCAGGCGCAGCGCGACTCGCTGACGACTTATGCGTTCGTGCTCAACGACTACCTCGAACGCCATCCGGGCGCACAGCGCGAGCTTGCGCTGCGCGAGCTCGCGAAACACGGCAACGAAGGGTTCGGCTTCCTGTCGATGACCGCCGCCCGTGCGCAATTGAGCGGCGCGCCGCTGCGCGATCTCGATGCCGGCCGGATTGCGATCAGCTATAACGGCAAGGATTACTACATGCCGCTCGCGGATGGGTCGGTCCTGCACGCGCGGCCGATCGAAGCGTCCGATCTCGACATCCGCATCTATGCGTACCTGCTGCTCGCGCTCGGCACGCTGTTCGCGGTCGTGCTGTGGATTCACTATCACTGGCGTGACCTGCGCAAGCTGCAGGACGCCGCACGCGCATTCGGCGCCGGCACGCTGTCGACGCGCGTGAAGCTGTCCGGCAAGTCGAACATCTATGAACTGTCGCAACAGTTCAACGACATGGCCGAGCGTATCGAGGCATCGATCAAGCAGCAGCGCGAAATGATGCACGGCATCTCGCACGAACTGAAGACGCCGCTCGCGCGACTCGAATTCGGGCTCGCGCTGCTCGCCGAGCCTGACGAAACCGGGCGGATGCGCGAACGCCGCGACGCGCTGCGGCGCGACGTGCGCGAACTCGACGAGCTCGTGACCGAGCTGCTGACGATCGGCCGGCTCGAACAGGGCGCGAGCCAGCTTGCGCCGATGGAAGTCGACGTCGATGCACTGATCGACAGCGTCGCCGGCAATGTCGCGAACGACATCGCCGATCGCGGCATCACGCTCGATGTGTCGACGCTCGGCGCACCCACCGGCCACGTGTGCGACCCGAAGCTGGTCGCCCGCGCCTTGCTGAACCTGATCCGCAACGGCGCGCGCTATGCGTCGCGCACGGTGCTGCTCGTGGCCGAGCGTGACGCGTCCGGCGCGCTCGTGCTGAGCGTCGACGACGATGGCCCCGGCATTCCGGCCGCCGAACGCGCCCGCGTGTTCGAACCGTTCCAGCGACTCGACTCCAGTCGCGACCGGCAGACCGGCGGCTTCGGGCTCGGGCTCGCGATCGTGCGGCGTGTCGCACAGGTGCATGGCGGCGAAGTGCGGCTCGAGGATTCGCCGCTCGGCGGCGCACGCTTCGTGATCACGCTGCCCGCGCTGACGCTGCCGGACAATCTGTTCGACTTGCCGGATACCGTCATGCATGCCGACGCGTTCGACGGCAGCACCGGCACGGTGATCCCGCGGCCATGACGCGGGCGGCAGGAGGCGCCCTCGCCGCCGTCGCCTGACCTGCGCGCCGCTCAGCGGCGGCGCAGCAGCGCGACGAAGAACAGGCTGCCGAACATCGCGGTCACGAT
>NZ_JAAGPB010000379.1:0-8501 GCF_017104585.1 Burkholderia sp. Ac-20392 | reverse complement strand
GGTGCGATCGCAACCGACTGGCGCAGCAGCGCTTCGGCGTCGTCGGCTGCCCCGCGCTGGAACTGCAGGATGCCGTACAGGTGCAATGCCTGGGGATTGTCCGGCTCCTTCTCGAGCACGGCGAGATATTCGCGCGCCGCGTCGTCGAATCGTCCGGCGCTGTGCCAGTTTTGTGCGCGGCTCAGGATCGCCGCCGATTGCCGTTGTTCGCGCGCGTCGAGTCCCGACGCGCCCGCGTGTGCATCATGCCGGTGCTCGACCGTCACGTTCGCCCCCTTCCCGTTTGCCGATGCCGCCGCCGATCCGGTTCGATGGAACCGGTCGCGGCGGCCATGCTCGTCACGAGACTAACGGACGGGCAATAACAGACGTATGACGAAAGTTACGGACCATTTTGTCCGGGGGACGGAACACACGCCGTGCCGGGGGCCGCGCGCGCCGCCGTCACTGGCCGATCGGAATCGTCCGCACGTATTCGACCGCCGGGGCGCCCATCGTGACCGAGAAGCGCACCCCGCGCGGCACCGGCACGCCGATCGACGTGAAGTTGCTGATGCCGTGCTGCGCGAGAAACTGCGCATACGACTGTTCGATGACGGCCTGGCTCGTCGTCCATCCACTGGGCGGAATCCACACGGAAAGCTGCATCGAGCGCGCATCATTGCTGACCACCACGCGTGCGAACGCATCCATGTGATGCAGCGCGTCGTCGACTTCGGCGAGCGACGCAAGCGGCTGCGACGCACTGCGCACGAGCTCGCGCCCCTTGAGCTGGTAACGCACGACCTGCATCTGCGTCGGCCCGCCGCCGACGCCGAGATGGCGCACCATCACGAGTTCGCCCGGACGGATGCGCAGCGGCGGCCCGAACACTTCATCTGGCGTCACGAGGTTCGTCAGGTCGAACTGCAGTTGAGAGAAGTAGCGGCCGAGCAGACGCGTTTGCGCCAGATTCGACGCGATATCGTCGCGACCGCGGATCGTCGCGTCGAGGCCGCGCCACGACAGCAGCGCGATCACGGCGAGCAGCGCGATCGCGACCAGCATCTCGATCAGCGTGAAGCCGCGGGCACGAGTACCGGCACGCGCCGCCGCGCACGGGTTAGTGGCGCGCTTCATTCTGGATCACCGTGACGACTTCGGCGAGCACGTTGCGGCTCGACGCGGACGGATACACGCTCACCGTCACGCGACGCACGAGCGGGCTCGGCAGCGCGGCCACCGACTGGCGGCACACGAACCGGTAGCGGCCCTGCGGGCAGGCAAACGTGTTCGTGCCGACGGACGGCCAGGTCGATGCAATGCGGATCTCGCCGAGCGCGTTGTCGGCGCTCCATAACGCGAGCAGGCGCATGCGCGCCATGTCGGTATCCGACGCGAGCGCGCCGATCGCGCGCATCACGGCGCCGAGCGCCACGGCGACGATCGCCAGCGCGATCAGCACCTCGATCAGCGTGAATCCCCGTTCCGGCGCCCGCGCCGTGCGCGCTCCGCCGCGTGCCTGGCGGTTGTAGTCGGTTCTGTCGTCGCACATGACCTGCATTCTTGTCGATGGGTCGGCGTCCGGCGTCCGGCATTCCAATCGCGGCGCGAAGCCGCTTCGCCGGCGCGACGGACGCCGTGCAGGGACGTTAAGCGTGGCGTATGGCACACACGTGTCGAATGGTACGGACCATTTGGCGCGGCGGGCTCGGGTGGACGGGCGTGCAAACACGCCGCACGCACTGTCGCGCGAAGCGCGACAGGCGACGGAAAACTGAAAACGATCGGGAAAGAACCACCCGGCGACGGGCGGTGAGCGATGGAGACGATCCTCGGGCGGCGGGATCGACGCGACGGCGTCAGGCCGTCACGGCGTCGTCATACTCGGCGCGGGCAAGCTGGCCGGCGGCGTAGGCCTCGGCTTCGCCGCGAAAGCCTTCCTGGCTGAACGCAACGACTTTCACGCCAACGCCGGTCGCCCGCTTCACCGTCAGCGCCCATTGCCATCCGCCGTCTTGTTCAAAGACGTGCAGCGAGGGTTCGAAGGAAGGGTCGAATACGGTCACGCGTTTTGCTCCTGCCCCCTTGCGCACCGTATCGGCAACGCTTGAGGCATGTCGAAAGGATCGCGCCGGGATGCGACGCGCTTCTGCCATTCGACAGTCTAGTCAAAGATTGTTGCGACGCACCATCAGAGGTTTCACTCATCTATCGGAACCGACCGGTCGATCAAAATTTTCTGAAACCTATATGACACGGGCCTCAGCGCCGTTTCAACGCGCCCGGTTCAGCGCCGATGCGGCAACGTGCCGCATACGAGACTGCTTGCCTGCATCGATCGCCCGTGACTCGCAGAAAAGGGGCGCGAATCGTCCGGCGATCCAGGCGCTTTGATGACGACAGTTGTTACCGGCCCGTACCAGCCGGCATCACCCGCCGAAACGTCAGGTTCACGCGCTCGCCCTGCACGCCCGGCGCCTTCGGCACGCGATGCTGCCATTCGGCCTGCGTGCGCCCGCGCATCACGAGCAGGCTGCCATGCCCGAGGCGATACGCATGCGTGACGCCGGTCTTGCGATGGCGAAGGTCGAACACGCGCATCGCGCCGAGGCTCACCGATGCGATCACCGGCGCATCGCCCAGTTCGGGCTCGTTGTCCGCATGCCAGCCGAGGCTGTCCTGCCCGTTGCGGTAGCGATTGAGCAGCACGCTGTTGAAACGCGCGCCGCACGTCGCCTCGACCGCGTGCTTCAGGTCGAGCACGGCCGGCGTCCACGGCGCCGGCACGTTGCGGATCCCCGAATACACGTAGACGGCATCCGGCTCGCCCTGCCATGCGGTCAGCCGCGGCAACGGAATGCGTCCGCGCGGCGTGCGGATCGTGTCCTGCTGCCACGCGACCTCGCCGATCAACGCGGCCAGCGCGCGATCGGCATCGGACGGCGCCAGCCAGTCCGGGTACCAGTCCACGTCGGGTGCGGGCGTGTCAGCGAAGAGATCGGGTGTCGACATGTCGAGAGAAACAGGCGATGAACGGAGCGAACAGTGCATGCCTGCATACTAGCCAACGGCGTCGCACACTGCCATGCGCTGTCATTCGCTGACAAGAGGAATCCGCCGCGCCCGAGATGCACGATGCACGATGCGAGTTCGCGGTTTGCGGTTTGCGGTTTGCGGTTTGCGGTTTGCGGTTTGCGGTTTGCGGTTTGCGGTTTGCGGTTCGCGGTTCGCGGTTCGCGGTTCGCGGTTCGCGGTTCGCGGTTCGCGGTTCGCGGTTCGCGCGTCACGCTATCATCGCGGCGTGTCGCGGCCCGCCTTTTCGAAAGGGGCCGCATGGTTTCTTCTTCCCTGCCGGCCGGCTCGCCCCGGCCGCTTTCCTTCCGGATCCCATCATGACGACGCTGTCCGACTCCGCTCTCGACCAACTGTTTCTCACCGCGCGCACGCACAACGCGTGGCAGGACAAACCCGTCGACGATGCACTGCTGCACCGGCTGATCGACCTGACGAAATTCGGCCCGACGTCGGCGAACACGAGCCCCGCGCGCTTCGTGTTCGTCAAGTCGCCCGAAGCGAAGGCGCGCCTGAAGCCCGCGCTGTCCGAAGGCAATCTCGCGAAGACGATGGCCGCGCCGGTCACCGTGATCATCGGTATGGACATGGCATTCCACGAGCACCTGCCGCGCCTGTTCCCGCACGCCGACGCACGCAGCTGGTTCGCCGGCAACGATGCGCTGATCGAGGCCACTGCGTTCCGCAATTCGTCGCTGCAGGGTGCGTACCTGATCCTGGCCGCGCGCGCCCTCGGCCTCGACGCGGGCCCGATGTCCGGCTTCGACGGTGCGAAGGTCGATGCCGCGTTCTTCGCGGGTACCGCGATCCGGAGCAACTTCCTCGTGAATCTGGGCTACGGCGATCCGGCCGGCCTGTTCCCGCGCAGCCCGCGCTTCGACTTCGACGACATCGCCCGCATCGAGTGACGGCTGCCGGTCAGGCCCGGTTCCCGCTGATGACGGCCCGGCGCCGGCCTTTTTCCAAACGGGGGAACGTGCGCTACGCGCCGCGCGTCAGCCGGATCAGCGTGATCTCGGACGGCACGCCGAAGCGGTTCGGCGGCCCCCAGTATCCGGTGCCGCGGCTCGTGTAGAGCCACAGGTCGCCGAAGCGGCTCAGCCCGCCGATCACCGGCTGCTGCAGCCGCACGAACGGTGGCCATGGCAGAAACTGGCCGCCGTGCGTATGCCCCGACAACTGCACGGTAAAACCGGCGCGATTCGCCGCTTCCGCGCTGCGCGGCTGGTGCGCGAGCAGGATCTTCGTGCCGACGTCGCGCGGCGCACCCGCGAGCGCCTGCACGGGATCGCTGCGATGAGCGGGATCGAACCCGCCCGCCGTGAAATCGGTGACGCCCGCGAGCACCGCGTGCGCACCGTCGTGCTCGATCAGCACGTGCTCGTTGAGCAGCACCGTCAGCCCGATGCGCCGGAACTCGTCGATCCACGCATGCGCACCCGCGTAATACTCGTGGTTGCCCGTCACGAGGAAGCTGCCGTGCCGCGACTGCATGCGGCCGAGCGGCGCCGTGTGGTCGCGCAGGCGCTTGACCGAGCCGTCGACCACGTCGCCCGTCACGACGACGAGGTCGGCATCGAGCGCATTGACCGCGCGCACGATCCGTTCGACGTAGGGCCGCTTGATCGTCGGCCCGACGTGGATGTCGGACAGTTGCACGATCGTCAGCCCGTCGAGCCCGGCCGGCAGCCCCGCGACCGGGATCGACACACGCTTGACCGCCGCCGTGCGGCGCGCACCGACGAACCCGATCACGGTGACGAACACCGCACCGGCCAGCACGCCGAGCGCCGTGTCGGTCGCGGCGGCAGGCCACGCGCCGTCGTGCCCGAGATGCCGCCATCCGGACACGCCGAGCAGCACGAATTCGCGGAGGAACGTCAGCAGGAGCAACGACGAGAAGAAGCCCATCACGAGCGAACCGGCCCAGCCGGCCAGCGTCGCGGCCCAGCCTTCGTCGAAGCGGCGCGAGAACATGCCGACCGGGATCAGCACGACGAAGCTCGCCAGCACGAGTGCCGCGATCGTGCGCGCGACCGGCGACGTGAACGCATCGGGAATGATCCGTATCCCGACGTACAGATGGAACAGCACGCCGATTGCAATGAACCGGACAAAGAAACTTCGCATGGAACGCTCACCTTCGTTGCGATACCGATACCGCTTCCGCGCCGCGTGTTGCACGAGACCGTGAGGCCCCGTGCCACGCGGCGCGCCATACGTACGATGGTACACAGATCGCGGCTTTGACGACCGGTCGCCGGCCGGGCTTCGACGCCGCTCGTCGCAACGCTCGACCGCGGCTTCATCGGCCTGCCCGACGTGAATGACGTTGACGCCTTCCTGAGGCCCGTCGTGACCGACGTGCAACGCACGCTGCGCTTGCCCATCCAGGTCAGTCACTTCGAGAACGGCAGCCGGATGATCGATGCGAACGTTCGTGTCGTGCCCGAAGGCGCCGGGCGCCACCATTCAAAGCCGATGGCACTGCGCGTCGTCGCTCACGCGGGCGAGCAAACGAGCAGACGGCTCGGGCCGAGCGGCCGCCGCAAATCTGCGACACCGATCGCGACGCGCTACCGCGCTTCACACGCAATCCGGTCGACCGACTCGCAACACCGCCCCCGATCTGCCGGATCGACCACATTCCGGTGCGTTCGAACGGCAATCGGCCGTTTCCGCACCGATTCCGCGCTGCCGACACGACAAATCAGCCACCCTTCGTTCGTCTGACGATCCTTTACAGTCCGTTAGCAACCCTACGCGAGCTTGCACTGGCAGAATCGCGAAGGTCCGACCATCATTGCAGAAACGCGGTGCCGAACGCGCGGACGCGCCCTCTACCGGAAATCCCCCCACGGTGCACAGGGCGGGTGGCTGGCGGTCCGCATCGCGCTGATTTATTATCGGCTCCGTATCCCGGAATCGTCGTCGCGGCGACGATCCGCATTGCGCCGTGCCCGGCATCCACCCCCAACGTCGAGCTCGTCACACCATGAGAAAAACAACGCCGCGCGCGCCCTTGCGCGTCGCCGCCGTCCTGGCGCCAGCCCTGCCGCTCGCGGGCTGCGCATCGCGCGGCGCACCGTCGTACGTCCTGTTCGGCGCGTATTTCCCGCTTTGGCTCGTCAGCGCGATCGTCGGTGTCATCGGCGCGATCGTCGCGCACCGCGTATTCGTCGCGACCGGCTGGGCCGCCACGGTGCCCTACCAGCTGGCCGTCTGCACCGCGATCGGGCTCGTGGTCGCCGTGATCGTGTGGCTCACCGGCACGGGGCCGTTCGCATGAAGGCCGCCGGCATCGCCCGCCCCTCCGTCAAAGGCCGCGTGATCGCCCTGGCGATCGTCGCGCTCGGCATCGCGGCACTCGTGTACGCGTACTACCGCACGACGGCCTACCCGTCCACCGACGACGCGTCGATCGACGCGGACGTCGTGCACGTCGCGTCGCCGGTCGGCGGCCGCATCGTGCAGCTCGCGGTGCATGAAAACCAGCGCGTTGCGAAGGGCGACCTGCTGTATGTCATCGATCCCGTGCCGTACCGGTTGACGGTTGCCCAGGCGCAGGCCGACCTCGAGCTCGCACGCGCATCGCTCGACACGCGCCGCCGTTCGCTGATCGGCGAGCGCTCGAACGCGGCCGTGGCCGCCGAGCAGGTCAAGCGCGCAACGCAGAACCACGACCTTGCCACGCGCGACGTGAACCGGCTCGCACCGCTCGCCGCGCAGGGCTACGTCAGCGCGCAGCAGTTCGACCAGGCGAAGGTCCGCCAGCGCGACGCCGCCGTGTCGCTCACGCAGGCGCAGGAACAGCAGCGCGCGTCCGCGCAGACGATCGGCGACGAGGCCGACGCGATCGCGACGCTGCATGCGCGCGAAGCCGCGCTGGCCCGCGCACAGCATGCACTCGAAGACACCGTCGTGCGCGCGCCGCACGATGGGCTCGTCACGGGCCTGAGCGTGCTCGCCGGCGAAACCCTTGCGCCGAACCAGTCGATCTTCACGCTGATCGACGCAAGCGAATGGTTCGCCGTCGGCAACTTCCGCGAGACGTCGCTGAGCCGCATCGAGGTCGGCGACTGCGCGACCGTCTATTCGATGATCGACCGCAGCCGCCCGTTGACGGGCAAGGTCGTCGGCGTCGGCGCAGGCATCGCCGACAGCGCCCGCATCAACCTGCCGCGCACGCTGCCGATCGTGCAGAACTCGGTGAACTGGGTGCACGTCGCGCAGCGCTTCCCGGTACGCGTGAAGCTCGACGAACCCGACGGCAAGCTCGTGCGCGTCGGCGCCAGCGCGATCGTCGAGGTCCGGCATGGCACTGCCTGCCGCTGAGGTTCGCTCGCCGGGCCCGCGCGAAGTCCTGCGACTGCTCGCGCCGTTTCCGGGGCGCATGTCGATTGCCGTGCGGGTTGCGCTGATCTGCGCATTGACCGCGCTCGTGACGGCCGCCTACGGCACGCCCGAAGCCGCGCTGTCCGCGTACGTCGTGTTCTTCATGATCCGTGCCGACCGCGTGACGAGCGTCGTGCTCGCGGCCGCGCTGCTGGTGATCGTCACGATCGTGATCGGGCTCGTGCTCGGCATCGCGATCTTCAGCATCGACTATTCGATCCTGCGGGTCGCGTGCATGGCCGTGCTGTCGGTCGGCCTCCTGTACCTGACGTCGGCCAGTAAGCTGCGCCCGGTCGGCGCGATCCTCGCGATGATCGTCGGCTTCGGGCTCGACCAGCTTGGCCTCGCGCCGTTCGGCGAAGCCGCGACGCGCGCGCTGCTGTACATCTGGCTGACGATTGCGATCCCGGTCGGTGTCGCGGTCGTCGTCAACCTGATGATCGCGCCGTCGCCGCGCAAGCTCGCGCACGCGCAACTCGCGAAGCGCTTGCGGCTCGCCGCGCAGCGGCTGCGCGGTGACGATGCGGCGCGCGACGCATTCAACGCCAGCCTGCACGAAGGCGACAAGCAGCTGCTCACGTGGCTCAAGCTGTCGAAACTCGAAGGCTCGTCGTCCGCCGCCGATTTCGCGGCGTTGCGGCAGGCCGTGGCATCGAGCACCGCGCTGCTCGTCGGCGTCGCGCTGGCCGATCGCGAACCGGGCGCGCGGCTGCCCGATGCATATGCGACACCGATCGCCGCGACGCTCGACGAGATGGCCGACATCCTCGACCAGGGCGGCTACCCGGTCGACGTGACGCTCGCGCTGCCGCCAGCCGACTCGCTGCCGCCGCTCGCGCGTGTTGCTGCGACGGATCTCCAGGCGGCGATCACGCATTTCGCGGAACTGGCCGCAACGACCGATGTCGCTTCGACGGCTTCGACGGCTTCGACGGCTTCGACGGCTTCGACGGCTTCGACGGCTTCGACGGCTTCGACGGCTTCGACGGCTTCGACGGCTTCGACGGCTTCGACGGCTTCGACGGCTTCGACGGCTTCGACGGCTTCGACGG
>NZ_JAAGPB010000378.1:0-8436 GCF_017104585.1 Burkholderia sp. Ac-20392 | reverse complement strand
GACAGCGCGACGAGCGCCGCGCCCGTCGCCTGCCCGATCAGCCGCGCGGTCGCGATGATCCCGCTCGCGCCGCCGCTGCGCTCGGGCGGCGCACTCGACATCAGCGCCTTCAGGTTCGGCGACTGGAAGAAGCCGAAGCCCGCGCCGCACAGCATCATCCGCCAGCCGATGTCGACGACGCCCGGCGCCGCCGGCAACGCGGCGAGCGACACCATGCCCGCACTCAGCAAGGCAAGACCGATCGCGCCGAGCAGGCCCGGCGGATAGCGATCCGACAAGCGCCCCGCGATCGGCGCGGCGAGCGCGACGATGACCGACCACGGCGTCATCAGGAAGCCCGTCTCGACCGCGTTGCGATGCAGGACGGTTTCGAAATAGAACGGCAGCGATACGAACGCGAGCCCCTGCGCGGCAAACGCGCACACGGCGGTCAGCGCGGACAGCGTGAACACGGGCCGGCGAAACAGGTCGACCGGCAGCATCGGCGCCGGGTGCCCGGCCTGGCGGTGGATCAGCAGCCAGCCGAATGCGAGCGCAATCGCAGCCGCCGCGAACACGATGGAAAGCGGCCCGCGCTGCGCGAATTCGCCGAGCGCGAAGATCAGCGATGCGAACGTGATCACGTTGAACAATGCAGCGACCGGATCGAACGCATGCTTGCCGCGTGCCGTCTGCGGCAGCGACGGAATCGCCACTGCAAGCGCGAACACGCCGAGCGGCACGTTCACCGCGAACAGCCACGGCCATGCGGCGACCGACAGGATCAGTGACGCGATGGTCGGCCCCACCGCGAACGACACGCCGACCACGAGCGCGTTGAAGCCGACGCCGCGCCCGAGCCGGTGCGCGGGAAACAGGCCGCGGATCAGCGCGACGTTGACGCTCATGATCGCGCTCGCACCGAAGCCCTGCACGATCCGCGCGGCCGTCAGCATCGGCAGCGTCGACGCGAGCGAACAGCCGAGCGACGCAAGCGTGAACACCGCGAGCCCGGCGATATACACGCGCTTGTGGCCGACGATGTCGCCGAGCGATGCGAACGGCAGCAGCGTCGCGACCATCGCGAGCTGGTACGCGTTGATGATCCAGACGGACGCGGCCGGCGACGCATGCAGGTCGGTGGCGATCGCGGGCAGCGCGGTGTTCGCGATCGCGGTGTCGAGCGTCGCGAGCGCGACGGCCAGCAGCACGGCGGACATCGCGCGCCAGTTGACGGCCGGCTCATGGGCGCCGGCGGGAGAAGCGAATTCGGACAAGATGAGGCTCGGCTGACGAGCGACGCGTTGCGCCACGTCGCGGATTGGACTCGCGGCGGCGTTCCGGTCGCACCGCATGGAACGCGCGCCGCCGCGCCCCGTATTGTTGCAGAGCCGCATCGAACGTGCTGGCGGCCGCTTCGTCAGTCAGCAAAATGAAAGAAAATGCGTTGCCGTGCAGGACGCGCGGCAACGCAGGCGCAACAGACAGGCTCGCTGCGTCAGGTCACCGCGCGCCGCGCATTGCGACCGCGCAGCCATTCGAGCGCGAGCAGCAGGCTCGTCGAGAAGATGATCAGGATCGTGGCGAGCGCAGCGATCGTCGGGCTGATGTTCTCGCGGATGCCCGTGAACATCTGGCGCGGCAGCGTCGTCTGGTCAGCGCCCGCGAGGAACAGCGTGACGACGACTTCGTCGAACGACGTCGCGAACGCGAACAGCGCGCCCGACATCACGCCCGGCGCGATCACCGGCAGCGTCACGCGGAAGAACGTCGACACCGGATTCGCACCGAGCGACAGGCTCGCGCGCACGAGGTTCTGGTTGAAGCCCTGCAGCGTCGCGGCTACCGTCGTCACGACGAACGGCACGCCGAGCGCCGCGTGCGCGGCAATCAGCCCCGTGTAGGTGTTCGCGAGCCCCAACGGCGCGAAGAACAGGTACATCCCGACGCCGACCACGACGACCGGCACGATCATCGGCGACAGCAGCACGGCCATCAGCAGCCCCTTGCCGCGGAAGTCGGCCTTCGTGAGACCGATCGCGGCGAGCGTGCCGAGCACGGTCGCGACGACGGTCGCCGACGGTGCGACGATGAAGCTGTTCTTCGCGGCCATCCGCCACTCGTCCGATGCAATCAGGTTCTCGTACCAGCGCGTCGAGAAGCCCGGGATCGGATAGACGAGGAACGTGCTCGACGAAAACGACAACGGCACGATCGCGAGCACCGGCAGGATCAGGTACAGCAGCGTCAGCACGACGAGCACGCGCAGCGCGACGTACCACGCACGCTCGACGAACGACATGTGCGGCGCGAACAGCGGCCTGGCGAGTTTCATGGTCGGTATCCCCTTCCCGTTTCGTAGTGCGCGGCGCTCAACCGAGGCTCACGTTGGTGCGCGTGAAGCGCCCGTACACCGCGTACAGCACCAGCGTCGCCGCGAGCAGCAACCCGCCGAGCGCGCACGCCATGCCCCAGTTGATCGTCACGTTCGTGAAGTACGCGACGTAGTAGCTGACCATCTGGTCGTTCGGCCCGCCGAGCAGCGCGGGCGTGATGTAGTAGCCGATCGCGAGGATGAACACGAGCAGTGCGCCCGCGCCGACGCCCGGGTAGGTCTGCGGCACGTATACGCGCCAGAACGCGGCGAACGGATGGCTGCCGAGCGACACGGCCGCGCGCTGATAGGTGGGCGGGATCGACTTCATCACGCTGTAGAGCGGCAGGATCATGAACGGCAGCAGGATGTGCGTCATCGAGATGTATACGCCGACGCGATTGAACAGCAGCGTCAGCGGCTGCGAGATCAGTCCGCTGCCGATCAGCGCCTTGTTGACGAGCCCTTCGCTCTGCAGCAGCACGATCCACGCGGCAACGCGCACGAGCACCGACGTCCAGAACGGAATCAGCACGAGGATCATCACGAGGTTTGCACGACGCTCCGACAGCGTCGAGATCCAGTACGCGAGCGGATAGCCCAGCAGCAGCGCGAACAGCGTGACGGCGACGCCGATCACGAACGTGCGCCCGAAGATCGCGAGATAGATCGACTGGTCGGGATCGGCCTGCACGATGTGGTCGAAGCCGTCCTGCTTGTGGTCGAGCGCGGCGAGCAGGTAGAACGGCGAATACGTGCTGCCGTTCTTCGCGATCGCCTGCCAGTACGCGGCATCGCTCCAGCGCGAGTCGAGCTCGACCAGCTTGTCGCGCGTCTGTGCGGGCGTCAGTGCCGCGTCGTTGTCGCCCTTCAGCGGCATCGCGCGCGCCGTCTTCGCGACGAGCGAGCGATAGCCGGGAATCTCGGTGTTCAGCCGCCGCGCGAGCGCACCCATCGCCTCGCTGTCGGCCACCTTCGTCATGTCGGCCGCGAGCGCGACATATGCGGCGTCGGCCGGCGGCGCCTTGCGGTCCCAGCCCGACAGCGCCCTGACCGTGTTCGGCAGCGCTGCGGCGATCTCCGGGTTCTGCACCGCGCGCGTCAGCAGCGTGCCGATCGGCACGACGAAAATCAGCAGCAGGAAAATTGCGAGCGGCGCGACCAGCAGCAGTGCCATCGTGCGCTTGCGGGCCTCGGCGGCCTTCAGCTCGCGCTTGAGCGCGGCGTTCGACGGCGAGGAAGGCGCGATCGTCATCGTATTCAACGGTTCTCTCCGGCCGGGCACGTTCCGGCGGAATGCCGCGCGACACGATCGACGCGTCGCGCGGCCGGTTGCATCAGGACACCTGAACGGCGATTACTTCGTCGCCCACGCGGTGAAACGCTGCTCGAGCTCGTCGCTGTGGTCGGTCCAGAAGCCGATGTCTTCCAGCACCGCGTTCTTGCCGTTGGCCGGCGAGTTCGGCAGGTTCGCGAGCGTCTTCGCGTCGAGCGCCTTGATCGCCGCGATGTTCGCCGGGCCGTACGCGATGTGCTGCGCGTAGCCCTGCTGCGGCTTCGGCGTCAGCGTGTACGCGATGTATTGCTCGGCCAGCGCCTTGTTCGGCGAGCCCTTCGGAATCGCCCAGTAGTCGAGGTCGTAGATGCTGCCGTTCCACACGACCTTCAGGTTCTTGCCTTCCTTCTGCGCGGCGTCGATGCGGCCGTTGTACGCGGTCGACATCACGACGTCGCCGGCGACGAGAAACTGCGGCGGCTGTGCGCCCGCTTCCCACCACTGGATATTCGGCTTCAGCTCGTCGAGCTTCTTGAACGCACGGTCCTGGCCAGCCTTCGTGCCGAGTACCTTGTAGACGTCCTTCGGCGCGACGCCGTCGGCCATCAGCGCGAATTCGAGGTTGTAGCGCGCGCCCTTGCGCATGCCGCGCTTGCCGGGGAATTTCTTCACGTTCCAGAAATCGGCCCAGCCGGTCGGTGCCGACTTCAGCTTGTCCGCGTTGTACGACAGCGCCGTCGACCACACGAAGAAGCCGACGCCGCACACCTGCGGCGATTCGGGAATCAGATCGGATTTCTTGGCGATCTTCGACCAGTCGAGCTTCTCGTACAGCCCTTCGTCGCAGCCGCGGTTCAGGTCGCCCGATTCGACTTCGACCACGTCCCAGTTGACGTGCTTCGCCTCGACCATCGCCTTCACTTTCGCCTGCTCGCCGTTGTATTCGACGGCCGTGACCTTGTTGCCGGTCGCCTTCTCGAACGGCTGGTTGAACGCGGCCTTCTGCGCGTCGCCGTTCGCGCCGCCGAAGTTGACGACCGTGAGTTCGGCAGCCGATGCCGATGCGCCGACGACGGCGAGCGCCAATGCCAGCGCGGTGCGCCGTGCGGTAATGCGTGCTCGGTTCATGGTGGTTCCTCTCCTCTCGTGGTGGAAGTGGGCAGTTGTTGTTGACGACGTGCTACGGAAAATCGGGGAAACCCTGCTCAAGCGAACACGCGCAGGTGTTCGGGCGCAAATGCGAGCGCGACCGGTGCGCCGGGCGAGAACGCATCGAGCGCGCCGGTGCCGAGCGGCACCTTCACGAAGCATTCGTCCTGGCCGGGCAGCGCGCAGCGCATGCGCACGTGGTCGCCGAAATAGATGAGGCTGCGCGCCTCGCCGCTCAACTGGTTGGCCGAGCCGTGCGCGTGCCCGTTCGCGCCATGCGCGGCGAGACTCATGCGTTCGGGGCGGATGCACGCGACGGCCGGCGCACCCTCGGCCGCATCGCCGATGCGGCGGCCGACGAGCTTCGTGCCGTCGTCGAGGCGGAATTCGCAGAATTCGCCGTCGACGCGCGCGATGGTGCCGCGCAGCCGGTTGCTGTCGCCGATGAAGTTCGCGACGAATTCGTTGCACGGCGATTCGTACAGGCGGTCGACGGTGTCGAGTTGCTGCACGATGCCCTTGTCGAACACGGCGACGCGATCGGACATCGTCAGCGCCTCGCCCTGGTCGTGCGTCACGTACACGAAGGTCACGCCGAGCTTTTCGTGCAGCGCCTTCAGTTCGTACTGCATGTGTTCGCGCAGTTGCTTGTCGAGCGCGCCGAGCGGCTCGTCCATCAGCACGAGCTTCGGCTCGAACACGAGCGCGCGTGCCAGCGCGATGCGCTGCTGCTGGCCGCCCGACAACTGGGCCGGATAGCGTTTCGCGAAGCGCTCCATCTGCACCATCTTCAGCGCATGCGCGACCCGTTCCGTGCGCTCGGCCGCCGGCAGCTTGCGCACGGTCAGCGGATACGCGACGTTCTGCTCGACCGTCAGGTGCGGAAACAGCGCGTAGTTCTGGAACACCATGCCGATGTTGCGCTTGTGCGGCGGCACGTTGTTCAGCAGCTCGCCGTCGAGGCGGATCTCGCCGCCCGTCGGGAATTCGAAGCCGGCCAGCATCATCAGGCAGGTGGTCTTGCCCGAGCCGGACGGCCCGAGCAGCGTCAGGAATTCCCCGCGGTGGATATCGAGGTCGAGCGATTTGACGACCAGCGTTTCGCCGTCGTAGGTCTTCCGCACGCCGCGAAAGCTGACGATCACATCATCGGACTTCATCGTGGCTGTCCCCTTGCTTCGCGACAATTGATTTTGAGATGCGAGCCACTATACGGCGCGCACGGTTCTATACTAGGGAACCATTTCAATATTCCAAGTAGGACCACTTTGGATACCGTGATCCTCGCCGACTGGCTCTCCGCCCGCCTCGACCGCAGCTCGCCGGAGCCGATGTACCGCCAGTTGCTGCAGCAGATGCAGCAGGCCATCCTGACCGGGGAATTGGGGCCAGGCACCAAGCTGCCGAGTTCGCGCACGCTCGCGGCCGACCTGTCGATCGCGCGCAATACCGTGCTTCACGTGTACGACCAGCTGACGGCCGAAGGCTACGTGCTGACGACCACCGGCAGCGGCACCTATGTAGCCGACACGCGGCCGGACGCCGCCGCGATCCACGTGCCGGGTGCTGCACCGCCTGTGTCGAGCGCCGATGAACCGCCGGTGCCGGATGCGCAGGGCGGCCTGTCGATGCGCGGCCGGCAACTGATCGAACATGCGGGCGTATCGCGGCGTCAGTGGGGGGCGTTCATGCCGGGCGTGCCGGACGTGTCGGAATTCCCGAGCCGGACGTGGAGCCGCCTGCAGGCGCGGCTGTGGAAGGAAGCGAACCCCGAGCTGCTGACCTATGCGCCGGGCGGCGGCTACCGGCCGTTGCGGCGCGCGCTCGCCGATTACCTGCGCGTCGCGCGCTCGGTCAAATGCTCGCCGGACCAGGTCATCATCACGACGGGCATCCACCAGTCGATCGATCTCGCGGTGCGGCTGCTGTCCGACATCGGCGATCGCGCATGGGTCGAGGAGCCGTGCTACTGGGGCGTGCGCAGCGTATTGCAGGCGGCCGGCCTCACGCTGACGCCGGTGCCCGTCGACCAGGAAGGGCTCGACCCGCGTGCCAGCGACATGCAGCATCCGCCGCGGCTCGTGCTCGTCACGCCGTCGCATCAGTACCCGCTCGGGATGGTGATGAGCCTAGCGCGACGCCGGATGCTGCTCGAATACGCGCGCCAGCACCGCTGCTGGATCATCGAGGACGACTACGACAGCGAGTTCCGCTACGGCAGCCGCCCGCTCGCGTCGCTGCAGGGGCTCGACGATGGCGGCCGCGTGATCTACGTCGGCAGCCTCGGCAAGATGCTGTTCCCGGGGCTGCGGATGGGCTACATGGTCGTGCCCGAGCATCTGGTCGACACGTTCCGCACCGGGCTATCGGAGCTGTACCGCGAGGGCCAGCTGATGCAGCAGGCCGTGCTCGCCGAATTCATCATGGACGGCCACCTGACTTCGCACGTCAGGCGAATGCGCACGCTGTACGGTGAGCGTCGGCAACTGATGATCGACGCAATCCGCGCGCGCTTCGGCGACGCGCTGCCCGTGATGGGCGACGAAGCAGGCCTGCATCTCGTGCTCGGCCTGCCGGACGCCTGCGACGATCGCGCGGTCACGCAGAGCGCGTTCGATGCGGGCGTGATCGTGCGCCCGCTCACCAGCTACTACAGCAGCCTCGACACCGCGCGGCGCGGCCTGCTGCTCGGCTATGCGTGCGTTGCGCACGAAGGCATCGGGCCCGCGTTCGACACGCTCGCGAATACCATCGAGCAACACCTGCCGCGGGACCTCACACGCGCGGCATAGCGGCGGGCATGCGCCGCGCCGCCCGCGCCTCCCACGTTACCGCACGCTGCCCGCCCCGCGATCGAGCGATGCCGCGCGCACGGCTTCGCCCGGTTTCGTGAACACGCGTTGACGCAGCGCGGCGATCTGCGCGTCGCGATCCTGCGGCGACAGACCCGCCGATTCGATCTGCGCACGCTGCGCCGCATAGTCCGTGTAGCGGCTCTGCCACGATGCGTCGTCCTGCTGCATCTGCGCGACGCGCGCGGCGGCTTCGGGGCCGAGCGTCTGCGTCAGTTGCGCGCGCATCGCGTCGGGCGTAGCCCCGCTCTTCTGCAATTGTGCGATCTGGTCGATCGCCGCCCGCTGCTTGTCGATGCGTTGCTGCGCGGCGCGCTCGTCGGCCGGCATCTGCTGTTCGAGCGCTGCGAGCCGCTCGGCCTTCTGCGCATCCGTCAGCGCGGGATCCCGCGTGATCTTCAGCCGCGCGAGGTCGTAGCGCTGCCGCCATTGCTCCGCACCGAAGAACGGCTGGCTCCAGTCGCCCAGCGTGCGATAGGCGATCGACGCGCGCTGGTCGAGCGCGAGCTGCAGCGCACCGAGATCGGACTTGTCGACCGCGCCGGCATCGCGCAGTTTCGCGAGTGCGTCGAGATACGCGCGATAGCGATGCCATACGTCGAGCGCCTCGACCTGCGCAACGGTGCCGTCGAGTTGCGCGGCAATCTCGCGCACGACGAACGCATCGAGCGCGGCTGCGCTCAGGTCGCTCTGCGCGGTCAGGCAGTAATCGAAGAAGTCGCGCACCGCGCGCGACTTCGCGAGATGGCCGCCGGCATCGAGCGGCAACCGGGGCGCGCTGGAGCCGGCGAGCGACGGCGGCAGGG